>JBEEGD010000167.1:0-14339 GCA_041166685.1 Acidimicrobiaceae bacterium
CTGTGAAAGACCTCGAGCTCCGCGAGAACTGTGTTGTTAGACAAAATTCCGCAGCGCGGTGCGCAGGTTCGTCGCCTGGTCGATGATCTTGTCGTCGTCGACATCGCCACCGCCCTCGAGCGACGCCCGCAGCGCGCGTGCTTGGGCCACGAGGTCGTTCCACACTGCGGGAGCGAAGCCGTACGGCAACGGCAGGGATTCCGCCATCCGAGAGGCGTCGACCAACGACAGCACGCCCTCGTGGTCGAGCGGATCGTGCATGAGCCGGTCGGACGAGACGAACAACTCGGACAGCACGTCTTGGGGATCGAGTCCCTCCGAGGCGGCCAACTCCTCCTCTGCCGCGATCTCGAGGTTGTCGTCAACCGCGAGCTGATCGGGGAACTCGATGGCATCGACGATGGCGTCGACGCGTTCCTCGTCCTGCTCGAGCACCACGAGCTCGCCGTGCTCGTCCCACGCGTGCTCGATTGCCGCGCTGGAAAGCGTCTCGGTCAGTCGCGCGCGGCGATCGTCGTCCCAGTCGCCCAGGTCGTACGACACTTGTTCGGAGTCGCTCTCCAGAAACGCGTCGCGATCGGCCTCGTCGATGAGCTCGTCGGCCCGGCGCTCGTCCTGGACGCGCACGATCAACGATGTGTCTTCCCACGTGTGGGCGATACCGGTCGTCCAGAACAGCTCATCGATCGCCAGGCGCCCCATCGGCTCGAGCTCGTCGAAGTCGTACGCGACCTGCTCGTCCTCCTCACCGCCGAGCTCCTCGAGGCGGAGGGGTTGACGGTCGGACAGCGGTACAAGGCAGTCCGCGCACTCGAGCACCCCGGCGACATACTCAGCGCCACACAAGAGACACCACCGCGTCGACACAGTCACGCGCGCCACCGTAGGACATGGCGGCGCAGGAATGAATCGACGCGCTCGAGCTCATCGATCATCGTTTCCGGGTGGCCCCAGCCGTGGCCTTCGCCTTCGTATTCGTGCAGCTCGACGATGCGACCGAGGGATTGCAGGCGCTGCGCGATCGCACGAGATTGGGCGATGGGCACCACCTCGTCGGCGTCTCCCTGCAGGATCAGCAGCGGCGACGCGATGCGGTCGGCCACGTTCACCGGCGATCGGTCGCGATACCGATCGGCCGTCTCGGGCAACGGGCCGACAATTGAATGGAGATAGTGCTTCTCGAATCGGTGCGTCGTCTCGTCGAGGTCGAAGAGGTCCGTGACGCCGAACAGGTCGATGCCCGCGGCGCACAGGTCCGGATGGTGCGCCATCAGATTGAGGACCGTGAAGCCTCCGGCGGAACCACCCATCGGCACCATGCGGCGGGGATCGCCCCAACCATTGGCGGCCGCGGCGCGCATGCCCGCAGCGCAGTCGCTGACATCGAGGTCGCCCCACCGGCCGGCCATCGCCTGCGCGTACGCGCGGCCATGCCCGGTGGAGCCCCGATGATCGGGGAACAACACGGCCCACCCGCGTTCCACGAAGAACGGCAGCCGGTTGTTCCACACGACCTGCGTCTGGCTCGTCGGACCGCCGTGGATCCACACGATCAGCGGCGGGGGTTCGCTGCCCGTCGCCGACACCACGGGGCGGTGCAACCGCCCATGGAGGGTGGCGCCGTCGTCGGCTTGCCACTCCACCGGCTCGGGCTCGGCGAGATCGAGCGCCTCGAATCCGCCGAGCGGCCCGCGTGCCACCGTCCGGCGCTCGATGCCGTGGTCGTAGACGACGACCTGGGTCGGCGTACGCGCTCCTGAGCGCACGGCCGCGAGACGCGTGCCGCGCCATGACAGCCCGCCGTGAACACCCTTTCCGAACTGCCGGGTGTCGCGGGTGGCCACGTCGACGATGTGCATGGAGCCGAAGCCCCGCTCGTTGCGACAGAAGACGATGCGGTCGCCCTCGGGCGACCACGCGAACGAGCGTTGTCCGAGTCCCCACGACGGGTCGCCGTGCTCGCTCGCTTCCTCGATCAGTGGCTTGTCATCGACCCAGAGATTGAGCCATCCCGTCTCGTCGGAGAGGTACGCGAGCCGGCCCTCGGATGAGAAGCGCGGCTGTTGCACGCTGATTCCGGGTCCCCCGGCCGCAGTGCGCGTGGCGCCCGAGCCATCGGCCGCGGCGACGACGATGCGGCCACCGTCCCACGGCATGTCGGGAACATCCCACTCGTGCCACGCGATCGTGTCGCTCGACGGCGACCACACGGGGTCGAAGCAGAAGTCGGCCGTGGTCGATCGCCGCATCGGCCAACCGCTCCCGTCGAGCGGCGCAATGCCGACGTGATGCTGGTCGACGACGAACGCGACGCGCGTGCCATCGGGACTGACGGCCGGAGCGGCGAGCGCGCCATCAGGCTGCTTCGTCACGGCAGACCGCGGCACTCCTCCGGTTGCGGGCACGAACCACAGCCCACCGTCGGTGGCGGCGTAGACCAGGGCCTCACCATCCGGCGTCCAATCGAAGGCGCCGCCGCCGTACGCCGCCGCTGCGCGCGGCGCCGGATCGCTCGTGACAACGAGTTCTTGGCCGCCGGTCGCGTCGACAATCACCAGTTGACCCCGGCCGGCCGCGCTGGCCACGAACGCGACGCGAGTGGCGTCCGGCGAGAGTCGCGGCTCGGCCAGCGTGCGCCCGTACGCGCACATTGCCGCGGCGACGCGCGGGGCGACCACTAGAGAACCGGGTTCTCGACGTAACGACCGAACACATCGGCGAGCGTGTTCATGATCTCGCCCTCGGTGGCGTACACCTGAGCGGCGTCGATGAGCACGGGCATGAGGTTGCGTTCGGGATCAGCCGCTTCGGTGCGCACCCGGTTGAGCACTTCGTCGACGGCGTCGTCGCTGCGATCAGCCCGCACCGCTTGCAGACGTTTGATCTGTTGTTGCTCTTGTTCGGGGGTGATCTGCAGGAGGTCGAGGCTGTTGTCCTCGTTGCCTTCGGTGAAGCGGTTCACGCCGACCACGATGCGTTGCCCGGTGTTGATCTTGCGTTCGAAGTCGTAGGCGGCATCGGCGATGGCTCCTTGGAAGTAGCCGTTGTCGACGCCGGCGTACACGCCGTCGAGGATCGACCCGCCGCCCAGTTCGTCGAGGTGAGCGAAGATCGCCTCGGCCTCGGCCTCGATCCGGTCGGTGAGTTCCTCGACGTACCAGGACCCGCCGAGGGGGTCGGCCACGTTGGCCACCCCGGTCTCGTACGCGATGAGTTGCTGGGTGCGGAGCGCGATACGGGCCGCCTTGTCGGTCGGTAGCGCCAGGGCTTCGTCCATCGAGTTGGTGTGCAAGGACTGGGTGCCGCCCATGACCCCGGCCAACGCTTCGAGCGCGGTGCGGGCGATGTTGAGCTCGGGTTGCTGGGCGGTGAGCGACACCCCCGCGGTCTGGGTGTGGAACCGCAGCTGCAGTGACCGCTCGGCCTGCGCGCCGTACCGGTCCCTCAGCCACCGGGCCCAGATCCGTCTCGCCGCCCGGTACTTGGCGATCTCTTCGAAGAAGTCGAGATGGGCGTTGAAGAAGAACGACAACCTCGGCGCGAAGGCGTCGACGTCCAGGCCGGTCTGCAGGGCCAACTCCACGTAGGCGAACCCGTCGGCCAGGGTGAAGGCCAGCTCCTGCGCAGCCGTCGAGCCGGCCTCGCGGATGTGGTAGCCGGAGATCGAGATCGGATGCCACCGGGGCATGTCCGCCGCGCAGAACGCGACGGTGTCGCGCACCAATCGCATCGACGGCTTCGGGGGGAACACGAACTCCTTCTGGGCGTGGAACTCCTTGAGGATGTCGTTCTGCAGCGTGCCCCCCAACCGGGCCCGCTCGATCCCCGAGTTCTCGGCCACGGCCACGTACATGGCCAGGATCACCGCCGCGGGCGAGTTGATCGTCATCGACGTCGTCACGTCGCCGAGGTCGATGCCGGCGAAGAGATCCTCCATGTCGGCCAGGGTGTCGATGGCCACCCCGCACTTGCCGACCTCGCCCTCGCTCACCGGATCGTCGGAGTCACGACCCAGCAACGTCGGCAGATCGAACGCCGTCGACAAACCATCCCCGCCGGAGGTCAGGATGTCGTGGAACCGGCGGTTGGTGTCCTCCGCGGTCCCGAAACCGGCGAACATCCGCATCGTCCACAACTTCGACCGGTACATCGACGCGTACGGCCCCCGGGTGTACGGATACTGACCCGGGAACTCACCATCATCCGGGCCGTACACCGGCTCGACCGGAACGCCCGACATCGTCACGAACTCGGCGTCACGCGTCGGCGACTCCTCGAACGACCGCTCCCACTCCTGACGTTTGGTCATGATTCTCGGGGGCTGCGCCACCGCGCCCCATCAACAGTCGGCTCGCTGACGCTCGCTCGCCCATCATGCTCTCGCTGACGCTCGCTCATGCCGCTTTAGTATCGCTTGATGGCGCCCGACAAGCAGGTCCCAGATCGAAACCTTGCGCTCGAGCTCGTACGGGTCACCGAAGCCGCCGCCCTCGCCGCATCACGATGGATGGGCCTGGGCGACAAGAACGGCGCCGACGGCGCGGCCGTCGAAGCCATGCGGGTCGTGTTGCAGACCGTGCCCATGGACGGCATCGTCGTGATCGGCGAGGGCGAGAAAGACGAAGCGCCGATGCTCTACAACGGCGAGCAGATCGGCGACGGCACTCCACCGCAGACCGACATCGCCGTCGACCCGGTCGAGGGCACCACGCTGACGTCGCTGGGCCGCGGCTACGCCATCTCGGTGATCGCCATGAGCGAGCGGGGCTCGATGTTCGACCCGGGCCCGTGCGTGTACATGGAGAAGATCGCGGTCGGGCCCGAGGCTGCGGGCGTCGTCGACATCACGTTGTCCGCCACCGAGAACCTGCATGCGGTGGCAAAAGCCAAGGGCGAGTCGGTCCGCGATGTCACCGCCGTGATCCTCGACCGCGAGCGCCACACCGGCCTCATCGCCGAGGTGCGCGCCGCCGGTGCGCGCATCCGGTTGATTCAGGACGGCGACGTGATCGGCGCGGTGTCGACGGCGTGGCCCGACACGGGCGCCGACATCCTCTTCGGCATCGGAGGTACGCCCGAGGGCGTGATCGCCGCCGCCGCGATGAAGTGCATGGGCGGCGAGATCCAGGGCCGGCTGTGGCCCCGCAACGACGACGAGCGCGATGCGGCCATCGCCGCGGGCTATGACCTCGATCGGGTGCTGATGACCGACGATCTCGTCCAAGGCGACAACTGCTTCTTCGCGGTCACAGGTATCACCGACGGCGAGGTGCTGAAGGGCGTGCACTACGACAGCAACGGCGCCACCACGCAGTCGCTCGTGATGCGATCGAAGTCCGGCACCGTGCGTCTCGTCAACGCCCGCCACCGCCTCGACAAACTGAAGACCTACGCCGCCATCGAGTTCTCCTGAAGCAGCGAAATCCCACTCAGACATACACAGATCTGTGTATGTCTGAGTGGGATTTGCCCGGTCAGGTGGTGACGAGGAGGCCGCGGCGGCGGCGGATGCTGCGTTCGATGCCGGCAAAGAAGACGGCGTCGACGAAGATGCCGATCACCAGGATGACGATCATCGATGCGACCAATGCGGGTGCATCGCTGACATCTCTGGCGTTCTGCATGAGTACACCGACGGTCAGCTGACCGGGGATGATCACCAGCAGTTCGCCCGCCATCAAGCTGCGCCATGCGAACGCCCACCCTTGTTTCAGCCCTCCGATGACATTGGGCAGCGCGGCGGGCAAGATCACGTGGCGGTACATCGCGAATCGTTTCGCGCCGAGCACGCGGCCGGCTCGCAGGTACAGCGGCGGCACCTGATCAATGCCGGAGATGAGCCCGTTGGCGATCGACGGAGCGGCGCCCAGTACGACCACGAACATGATCGCCGCCTCCGACCGCTTGAATACCACGAGGGCGAACGGAAACCACGTCACCGAGGGCATGGTCTGCAACCCCGTGATGAACGATCCGAGCGCGGAACGAAGGATGCGACTCCGTGCGACGACGAGTCCGAGCAGCGCGCCGATGACGAGCGCGACCGAATAGCCGCGGGCGGCGCGCATGAGCGTCCGCCCGATCGCCGGCAGCAGCGTGCCGCTGGTGACTTGGTTGCGCAGCTCCTCGAACGCCTTGGCCGGGCCCGGAATGACGTAGTCGGGCTTCCATCCTGACCACACGACCAGCTGCCACACCGCGATGGCGATCACGACGGCCGCGACCTTCGGCCACGTCGCGCTCCACGCCTTGCGGGCGAATCGGATGCGTGACCGCCCGCCCAGCTCGAGGGCGTCGAGGCCGGCCAACTCCTCGGCGAGCAGCGCGCGACCGTGGGTCTCAAGCATGACGCCGGACCTCCTCCCGCAACCGGTCGGTGATCGTCGCGGCGAGCGAAGACACCTCGGGCGAGTCGATACGCCGGGGTCGCTCGATGTCGACCGGGAACTCGGTGACGACCCGACCAGGCCGAGACGACAGGAGCACGACTCGATCGGCGAGACGCGCGGCCTCGCGCACGTTGTGGGTCACGAACAAGACGGTGAACGAGCGGTCGACCCACAGCCGCTCGAGCTCGTCGTGGAGCAGGTCGCGGGTCATGGCGTCGAGGGCACCGAACGGCTCGTCCATCAGCAGCACGTCGGCGTCCTGCGCGAACGCCCGGGCCAGCGCGACCCGCTGGCGCATGCCGCCCGACAACTCATGAGGACGACGGTCGGCGAAGCCGTCGAGGTGAACCGATCGCAACAGCGCTTCGGCGCGCTCACGTCGGGCCTTGCGGCCGAGCTTCTGGCCCGGACGCAGCCGCAATGCCAGTTCGACGTTGCCGACGACCGTCAGCCACGGGAACAGGGCGGCTTCCTGAAACATCAACGCGGCGCGACCGTCGACGCTCACGCTGCCCGCGGTCGGCTCATCGAGCCCCGCGACGAGGTTCAGCAACGTCGTCTTGCCGCAGCCAGAGGCACCGACGAGGCACACGAGCTCGCCGCTGCGCACCTCGAGGCCGAGGCGGTCGAGCGCGACCACGGTGTTGTCGCCGTGGCCGTACGCCTTCGAGACGTCCCGTACCGAGACCGCGGCCATCGGCTCTGGCGGCGCGAGTGGGGTGTTCGGAGCAAGCGTGGTGTCGTTCACAACCCCTTGACCTCCGGTTTTCCCGAGCCACTCAGGAACTTGTTCAGTATCGACAGGTCGTAGATGCCATCGAGCGTCGTGGACTTCAACAGTCCGACGTCGAAGGCATCCTGCGCCGACTTCTTCAGCGACGACGCGATCGGGTCGAGCGTGAACGTCAGGTTCTGGAACGCCGCCGAGAGCACGGTGTCCTTCAGCGGCTTCCCACTGACTCTCGCGATGCCCGCGTTGGCCACTGTCTGGGCCTCGGTGGGATTGTCCTCGATCAGCTTGATCGCGTCCGCCTCACCCTTGATGAGCGCGAGCACCGCATCGGGATGCGCCTCGAGGAACTTCGTCGCGACGATCAGGTGCGTGGTGACGAACTTGCCGTCCGGCCACAGCGCCTTCTCATCCACGAGGACCTTGCCGCCGCCCTCCTGCTGAAGGCGCGTGAAGAACGGCTCGGGCACCCACGCCCCATCGAGCTGGCCCGCGGTGAACTGAGAGAGCGTGTCGGCGTTGGCCTGAGGAATGACCGACACGTCGCCGCCGCCGCTGGTGTCGGCGTTGAACCCGTTCGACTTCAAGAACGCGCG
This sequence comes from Acidimicrobiaceae bacterium, assembly GCA_041166685.1. Classification (GTDB taxonomy): domain Bacteria; phylum Actinomycetota; class Acidimicrobiia; order Acidimicrobiales; family JACDCH01; genus DASUCS01. The sequence goes on from JBEEGD010000167.1 coordinate 7,716, forward strand.
CAGGGCCACGTCCTGGGTATTGCCGAGCTGCGGTGTTGCGATCTTCTTGCCCTTCAGGTCCGCAGGTTTGGTGATGTCGGGCTTGACCACGAGGCCGGCCCCGCCCGACGTCGATCCGGACACGATGCGAAGGGCATCACCGTTCGACTTCTGGAACCCGTTGATCGCGGGATTGGGACCGATGAACGTCGCATCGATCGAATCGGCGAACAGCGCGTCGATCGCCTCGGGCCCCGCGTTGAACGTGGCGGTCTCGAGCTTGTTGGCGCCCAACTGCTGCGCGAAGAAGCCCTTCTCGACCCCGATGATCGCCGGCGCATGGGTGATGTTCGGGAAGTAGCCCAGCCGAACGGTCGTCGGCGCCGACGAACCGGAGGCGCTTCCGCTGCCCGCCGCGGCGCTCGTGGGTTTGCTGTCGCTGCTGCATGCAGCCGCGGCGACCGCAAGTGCGACCACCACCAGACTCGAAAAGACACGCCGTCGGCCCACCCGGATGGACTCCTTCAGTAGTTTTCCTGTCAGCTTGGTGGGAAAGACTACCCGGCGGCCGCGAAACCTGACAACTTTGGTCGGGAATGTTGCCGGGAGCCCCGGCGGGGTAGGTTCCGGCCCAATGCGACGCCGGCTCGTGCTCGGCGCGAGCGCCCTTGCGCTCGCGGGGTGCGAGCTCCCGTCGTTCGGCGCACCGGATGCCGCCAGCCGTGAGGGATCCGACGTGGCATCGCTCTGGAAGGGCTTCTTCATCGCCGGTATCGCCGTCGCGGTGCTCGTCTACGGGCTCATCCTGTACGTGACGCTGCGCTACCGCCGACGCGACGACGCCATCCCGAACCAGCACGCGTCCAACATCAAGATGGAGATCCTCTACACCGCGACCCCGATCGTCGTCGTGGCGGTCTTGTTCGGCGTCAGCGTCGCCGGACAGCAGCGGCTGACCCGAACTGCCGACCGGCCGCCGCTGACCGTGAACGTCACGAGCTTCCAATGGGGCTGGCGATTCGACTACGCCGATCAGCACGTCACCGTGATCGGCACCGGCGAGCAGCAGCCGCCAGTGCTCGTGCTTCCGGTTGACGAGAAAGTGCAGTTGGTACTGCGCACCACCGATGTGAACCACGCGTTCTGGGTACCGCGCTTCCTCGAGAAGCGCGACTTGATCGAAGGCGTGGACAACAAGATCGACATCACACCGAACAAGCTCGGACGCTACGACGGCCGGTGCGCGGAGTACTGCGGACTCGACCACTGGCGCATGAACTTCATCGTCAACGTGGTGACGCGGACCGACTTCGACCAATGGGTTCGGGCGCACCAGTGACGGTTGTCGCCGAGCGACCGGTCGAGGCCGACCAGCCTGAGCCTTCTCCCCCGTCAGGTCTGCTCGCGTTTCTGACGTCGACCGATCACAAGCGCATCGGCATCTCGTACATGGTGACCGCGTTCGCGTTCTTCCTCATCGGCGGCGCGCTGGCCGAAGTGATCCGCGTACAGCTGTACAGCCCGCAGAGCAACGTCGTGTCGGAGAACACCTTCAACCAACTGTTCACGATGCACGGCAGCATCATGCTGTTCTTGTTCCTCGGCCCGTTCGCCTTCGGGCTGGCGAACTACTTCGTGCCCCTTCAAGTCGGCGCCCGCGACATGGCGTTCCCGCGGCTCAATGCGATGTCGTACTGGTTCTACCTGTTCGGTGGCATCACGATGATCGCGGGCTTCCTGACGGCCGACGGTGCGGCCAACTTCGGCTGGACGGCGTACGCGCCGTTGGCGGACATCGCTCGCAGCCCCGGGTACGGCGCCGACTTGTGGATCGTGGCCGTCGTGCTCACCGGACTCTCCGGCGTGCTGACGGGCGTGAACATCGTCGCCACCGTCATCACGATGCGCGCGCCCGGCATGACCATGTTCCGGATGCCGATCTTCACGTGGAACATGCTCGTCACGAGCGTGCTCGTGCTCATCGCCTTCCCGATGCTGACGAGCGCCGGAGCGATGCTTTTCGCCGACCGGCACTTCGGTGCCCACATCTTCGACCCGGGTGGCGGTGGCCAGCCGATCCTATGGCAGCACTTGTTCTGGTTCTTCGGTCACCCCGAGGTGTACATCCTCGTGCTGCCCTACTTCGGCGTGATCACCGAAGTGCTACCGGTGTTCTCACGCCGTCCGGTGTTCGGCTACGGCGGGTTGGTGCTCGCCACGCTGGCGATCGCGTCGCTGTCTGTCGGCGTGTGGGCCCACCACATGTTCACGACCGGCGCCGTGCAACTCGCCTACTTCTCGGGCCTCTCGATGCTGATCGCCGTGCCCACGGGGGTGAAGTTCTTCAACTGGATCGGCACGATGTGGGGCGGGAGCATCACGTTCCCCGCGGCGATGAAGTTCGCGCTCGGGTTTCTCGGGACGTTCCTCCTCGGCGGTATCACCGGCGTGATGCTGGCCTCCGCGCCGATCGACTTTCACGTTCACGACACGTACTTCGTCGTCGCCCACATGCACTACGTGCTGTTCGGTGGCTCGGTGTTCGCGTTGTACGCAGGAATCTTCTACTGGTTCCCCAAGGTCACCGGCCGACGACTGAACGAACGGCTCGGCACGATCCAGTTCTGGATGACGCTCATCGGCTTCCACCTCACCTTCTTCGTGCAGCACATCCTCGGTCTCGACGGCATGCCTCGCAGGGTGGCCAGCTACCTCGAGACCGACAACTTCACGACGCTCAACCGCATCTCGACGATCGGCGCGGCGTTGCTCGGCGCCTCGACGCTGCCGTTCCTCTGGAACGTGTGGCGCACGCTGCGGCGACGCGACCCGTCAACCCTCGCGGGCGACAACCCCTGGGAAGGCCACACGCTCGAGTGGGCGACCACGTCACCGCCGCCGCCCCACAACTTCGAGGGCCCGCTGCCACCGATCCGTTCGAACCGCCCGGTCTGGGATGCGGATCACGACGCGAACCTGACGCATCTGCCGAGTGGGCACCAATGAATGACCGCAAGACGCAATGGCAGATGTTCCTCGGCCTCGCCGTGTTCATGGCCGTGATCGGTGTCGTGTACTGGCTCGCCAGCTACGAGCCGGCAGGGACGACGATGCTCGGTCTGTCCGCGGCGCTCACTGCGTTGTGCGGCATCTATCTACGGGTGCAGAGCGAAGGACCGGCCACCGAACAGCACGACGAGGAGCACTACCTGCCGGCGTCGAGCGTCTGGCCGTTCGCCATCGGCGTCGGTGCGTTGCTCGCCACCAACGGACTCATCGTCGGATTCGGCTACGCCATCCCCGGCATCGTCGTGCTCGTCGTCTCGGTCGGAGGACTCGTGTCACAGTCCCGTCGGCGCGCGTAGCACTCATGCGCGTCCCAACAGACGGCCCGGGATCTCCCGAAAGCTGACTCGGCTCCTGAGGGGCAGGCCATCACGCGCAGAGAGCTCGCGACACAGCCGGTAGGTGACGGCGGCCGCGACGGGCGGCACGACGAACAGCGCGATGCGGAAGGTCCACAGCACCGCATTGACCGACAGTCCGAACGTCGAGGACAGCACGTCGGAGGCACCACCGGCGAAACAGATGACGTAGAAGGAGAGCGTGGCGACGCCGAGCGCGGTGCGCACCGGGCGTTGTCGGGGGCGGTCACACAAGTGGTGCTCGGCACGGTCGCCGGTCACCCGGGCTTCGAGGAACGGCCACATGTAGAGGAGTCCGAACGTGACGCCCGCGAGCAGCACCGCGGGGAAGAACGGGTTCGGTATCTCGTAGCCGAACGCGCGGATCTCCCACCCCGGCATGATCCGGAGCGCGCCGTCGAGCCACCCCATGTACCAGTCGGGTTGAGAGGCTGACGACACCTCGGCGGGGTTGAACGGTCCGTAGACCCAGATGGGGTTGATCTGCGCGACGCCACCGAGCAGGCAAAGGATTGCCGCGGTGAGGAAGAACAGGCCGAGCGCTTTCGCGGCGTAGGTGGGCCAGAGACGCTCGCCGACGACGTTGTCCTCTTGGCGGCCCGGGCCTTCGAACTGTGTGTGCTTGTGGCGCACGACGATCCCGAGATGCAGCATCAGGAGCACGCTTATCACCGCGGGAATCAGCAGCACATGGATGATGTACAGCCGGTTCAAGATGTCGGGCCCGGGGAACTCGCCGCCGAACAGCAGCGACGCCACCCAGGTGCCCGCCAGCGGGATCGACAGCGCGATCGAATAGGCGATGCGCAACCCGGTCCCGGACAGCTGATCGTCGAGCAACGAGTAGCCGGCGAATCCGTTGAAGATTGCGAGGATCAGCAAGGTGACCCCGATCATCCAGTTGATCTCGCGGGGGCGGCGGAACGCTCCGGTGAAGAACACCCGCCCGAGATGAATCACGATCGTCGCGAGGAAGAGCAGCGCGGCCCAGTGGTGGATCTGGCGCATGACGAGCCCGGCCCGCACGTCGAAACTCAAGTTGACCGCCGACTCGTAGGCCTCGGACATGCGGACGCCGCGCAGCGGTCCGTAACTGCCCTGGTACACCACCTCCGTCGCGCTCGCGTGGAAGAAGAACGTGAGGTACACGCCCGTGGCCACGAGTACGACGAAGGAGTACAGCGCGAGCTCGCCGATCATGAAGGACCAGTGGTCCGGAAACACCTTGTTCAGCGCGGTTCGAACGAAGTCGGCCGCGCCGATCCGCCGATCGAGCCAGCGCGCCACTCGCCTCGTGACCGGCGCAGGTGGCTTGACCGTCATCGGCCTCTGTCCCAGAAACCAGGACCGACGGGATCGGAGAAGTCGCCGCGCGCGACGAGGTTGCCCTCGCTGTCGACGCTGAGGGGCAACTGCGGGAGCGAGCGTGCCGCGGGACCGAAGATCGGCCGCGCGCCATCGAGCACGTTGAACGTCGACTGGTGACACGGACACAGCAGCAGTCCGGACTCCGCTTGATACAGCCCCACCGGGCAGCCGACGTGAGTGCAGAGCTTCGAGTACGCGACGATGCCGTCGACCGTCCAGTCCTCACGACCGCGGCGCGGCGTGAATCCCTGATCAGGACGAGTGTGAATCAACAAGGTCGGCGCATCGGCCGCATGCGTGTGACCTTCGGGCCACACCGTCACCACGCCATCGACCGGAAGGTCCTTCGGATTGACCGGGACGCCGTCTTCGGTCACCACCCGAAGGCCACCGGCGGCGTACGGCGTGCTCTTGAGGTCCTTGCCCGGGCGCGGTCCCAACGACCGGAGGGGAAACAGCAGCGCCGCGCTCATCGCGGCGAACGCCGACCCGGCGAGGCCAATGAGCATTCGCCGGCGGGACACGAGGTGCGCGCTGCCCTCGATCTCCGCAGAGACCTCTTCGAACGACTCATCGGATGACGCGACCGAGTGACGCTCCTCCGTCACCTCGTCATGTGGTGTGGCTTGCTTGGCCCACGACACGATGCCGAAGCCGATACCGCCGGTGATGACGAACAGACACACGCCTTCGAGTTGGGTCTGCCCGCCCTGCCAGTACACGACCGCCAGCACGATCGACGCGACCGTGCTGCAGACGAACCCAAAAGCGGCAGCGCGTTCGCGGCCCGTCATTCCTTGCTCCATCTCGCAGGTGCCCGCGTGCCGATCCACGCAACGATTGCGAGCAGTGCTCCCGCGCCGAAGAACCAGGCGACGAATCCTTCGGGGACGGGACCGATCCGGCCGATCGGCAGCCCGCCAGGGTCTTCAGGGGCCCGCAGGTACCGCACGTAGGCAACGACGTCGTCGAGCTGGCGTTGCGTCAGTGCCTCGGTCCCGAACACCGGCATCTGGCTCGGACCCGATCGGACGGCCGCCGCGATCTCCTCGGGCTTGGCCTGGCCGAGCGACGGTGCGGCGCCCCCGTAACTCAGCGCGCCACCAGACCCTGAGGCGCTGTGGCACGGCGCGCAGTTGGCGCGAAACAGCTCGCCGCCCTGGGCCAGGTCCGTCTGCGACAAGTCGATCGTCGGCAGCTTCGGTCCGTCGCCGAGCGACCCGACGTACGCCACGAGCGCGGCGATCTCGTCCGTGCCGTACACCGCCCGCTTGCGCCGCGGATTCTCGTCGCTGTTCGGGAGCGGCATGCGTCCCGTCGACAACTCGTAGAACGCCGCGGCCTCGCCCGAGTGCAGCAGCGACGGACCGCGCCGACGACCGTCCGCCGTCGTCACCCCTTCGCCCGCGGAACCATGGCAGCTCGAACACCCGACCTCGAAGAGGTCTTTCCCGCTCACGGGAGCTTGCACGTTGCTCTTGCCTGCCGCAGGTCGGGCGAGCAACAGCGCAAGCGCGGCCGCGACGGCCAACACCACTCCCGTGACAAGTAGCGCATCACGCCGCGACGCTCGTGTCATTTGAGGAGGTAGATCGTCGAGAACATCGCGACCCAGACGACATCGACGAAGTGCCAGTAGTAGCCGCACACCTCGACCGTGGACGCCGCCGGTATCCGTGACGTGCGTCCACCGATTGCGGCCGCAACTGCGCCCATGAACAGCAAGCCGCCGAGCACATGCAGACCGTGGAACCCCGTCATGAGATAGAAGGCGGAGCCGTAGGCGTGACTGGAGATACGAAAGTCGGCCTGCGCGTACTCAACCGCTTGATTGGAGAGGAACAGCAGACCC
>JBEEGD010000168.1:0-3051 GCA_041166685.1 Acidimicrobiaceae bacterium
GCACTGGTCCGGAACGGGTGCTGACCGCGATCGAGGTGGCTGTCGCAGAGATCCGCTCCCATCCGGCGGGCCAGCTGTTCGTGGATTCGGCGCGAGGCGGGGGTGGGTGGACCTGGCTGAGCGCATCGCCGGTAGTGGCTGACTTCGCCACCGAGCTCACCGGACTCGCCGGCGACGACGCACCCGCCGCGCAATGGATCGTGCGCTTGGTGGTGTCGCTGCTGGTCTGGCCCGACGTAGATGCACATGCCGAACACTTACTGCTGCAACGGTTTGTGGCACCGGCGTTCGCGGAAAGCGTTGAGAATCAATCGTCTTGATGGTTCGGGCACGAGACATCGACGTATACGGTCACAAACTGCCCAGGACCGGGGACTGAATCGCCGGGATTATTGATGTCCTGCACCGTGCACACCGATAGCGGTTCGGTGTTGTAACCCGTGAGCCAGTTGATGTTGACGTTATAGCCCTCGGCCTTCAGCCCGTCGATCACCGATTGAGCCGATGCTCCGGTGTCCTCGGGTTCGGCATTAACAGGGCGGCCAACCATCGCGATGCGAACGACATAGTCCTCACGGTTCGCGCCATTGCCTTGGAACGACTGAGTTCTCGCTGTGAAGGTCCACCGAATCGCCGCACTTACCGGGACAAGTGTTCGACGAAAACCACTTGTAGCTCACCAACCCAGAAGCCGAGCACGGCGCCGACCGTGATCATCAGCATCTCGTCGTCCTTGAAGACCGGTCGCAGGATCGACTCGTACTGCTCCGGGCTCAGATTGTTCATCTTCTCGGCGATGAGGTTTTCTACGTCGAGCGCCTTGGCGGCATAGTCCTTGGCCTCCACCATCGCCTCGGGCAGTCGACCAACGACCATCTGCACCACGGCGTCTTTCATGTCGGTGTAGCGCTTGGTGCCGATCGTCAGGGTCAGCAGCGGCTTCGCGAGTCCGGCCTCTTCATCGATCGCCGCCGAGATCTCCCTCTCGATCGCTGCGAACAGTCGCTCGGAGCTAGGGCCGTTCAGGATCGCTTCGAGGATCACGTCGGCGGAGAACAAGTCGTTGGCCAGAATGCGGGCGTAGTCGCGGGTGACCTGCTCCCGCTGCGCGTGCAGCACGCCGTGTATCGGGATGAACCCGAACAGCTTCTTCGGCTCGCGCGGGATGAAGATTAGGTTCAGCGCCAGCCAGTCGCTGGCAAAACCCGTGAAGAAGCCGAACGCAGGCATGATCCAGGGGTTGTGGAAGACGCCCCACGCGACCATCTGCACCAGCCCGATCGCGAATCCGAAGTAGATGCCGCTGCGGCGGATGAACTTCATCGCCGCGCCGCCCATGCCCTTCATCAGGTCGTTGAGTTGCTCCTTGTTCTTCACCAGGATCGTGACGGCCAGGTACTGCAGGTCGATGAACCGCGGCAGGTCGGCCTTCATCTCTGCCAACAGGTTGTCGGCGACCCTCGGTGCGGCGGCGTGCATGCGCGTACGCACGGCATCCCGGACCACGCTCGGCAGCGAATCCCATAGACCGGGACGCACCTGCTCCATGAGCTCGCGACTCATCTCGTCGATGGTCTTGGAGAGTGGTTCCCGCAGATCCTCGATCGTCTGCTTGGCGTCGATCTTCTCGAGGAGCTCTTCTGGCTTGAGCAGCTTCTCGGTGAGCATCTGGATGGTCACTGCCGCGGTCTTGCCTGCGCGGCGCGGGATCACACCCTGCCAGCCGAAGGGTCCGATGCCCACGAATTCAATTGGCCGGTAAAGCATTTGCAGCGCGACGAGCTTAGTGGTGTAGCCGACAAACGCGGCAATGAGCGGCATCGACAGGTAGATGAACCAGTTGAGCCCGAAGTCCGACTTGATCTGATCCCAGGTCTGCAGCGCGACGACCGCGATCGTCACTCCGAGTCCCGAGAGCTGGTCGCCGCGGCCCAGAGCTCGATACCGAGCAACGACAGCCGGAGCGTGTACCTCTCGACACGGGCGGGGATCGGGCCGCGGCTCGCAGTCTTAACGGCCTGCAGCACGCCGGTGTCTGCGGCGAGGATCTCGTACTCATCCTTCATCGCGGTGTCCTCTGGGCCCGACTCGACCAGCCCAAGCGCCAGCAGGTGGCTGACGTACATCGGCGTCAGATGCGGCAGCGCGAGATGGGCGGTCCGTCCGATCAGCGACATGTTCTCCAGCACGACCTCGCCCACGAGCCCGGTGAGCGTCCTGGCGTAGACATTGACCAGGGGGGACGCTGAGCCGTCGGAGAGGGCACCGATGATGCGCGCCTCGTCGGGCACGATCTGGTCGAGGATTTTGTGAAAGAGCTCCTGCCGACTAGAGGCCGTGCTCTGCTCGATCGCGCGATCGAGCAGGGTGTGCAGCTTTGCGTCGAGTGTCTCTGCGATCTCGGACGGGGACGGCGGCAGCGGCGGTGCGGGTGGCGCGACGGCATCCATGCGTGAGCGCAGATAGCCAAAGACCTGTCGTTCGTACCAATTCGCGACTTTCACCCCGTTGCGCACTGTTTGCTCAGCCAGTGCGACAAGGCCGAAAGGGTCGAAGGAGGACGCCACGTGGCTGAACGTACCGAATCTCAGGACCTGCTCGAATGGATTCTCCGTGATTCGCTGACGCCTAACGCGATGTCAGCAGACTGCGAAGAGCTCGCGTTGGATGTTGTCGGGGTCGCGGAACACGACTGTCGCGAATGGGAACGGTCGCCGCGGGTCCCGGGCTCAAAGACGACCCATCGCGCCGACCGGCCGCTCGCCGTCTGCGGGTACCGGACACGCTCGTTGCTCTGCGTTTCGCCATGTCCCCCAGAATATTTCGCCCCCATCGACCAGCGCACCTCTTCGAGATGGGCGTCCGCGTCTTCGTGCTCGGCAGTCTCGAGCACCGTCGCGTTGCCCTGGAACATCGCGCCTTCGAGCTCCGCGTATTGCTCATTGCGGTCGACGAGGACAGTGCAGGAGGGACTGCGCCGCAGGTTGGCGATCTTCTGACCTCGACCGAAGAAGTACACCCGTCCCGCCGCCCATCCGAACCAGAGTGGCG
>JBEEGD010000169.1:0-3469 GCA_041166685.1 Acidimicrobiaceae bacterium
CCGGTGACGGGATTGATCTCGTCGATCAAGTCCAACCGACTCGGCATGGACCCGAAGACGTTGTTCCCGCCGCGCAACGATGCCAACGTTGGTGTCACCGGCCAGGGCGCGGGCCGTGTCCACGTGCCGAACGCACTGCTCGCCAGCACCGCGGGCGTCGTTGCGTACACGCCAGTGAGTCGCAACGCCGACGGCACGCTGAAGACGAGCGCGTACCAGCCAAGTTGGGGGCTGAACGACATCGGTCCCGGCGAAGGCGCATCGCAAGCGTTCGTGCTGCGCGGTGGACCCAACATGGTGGATGACTCGGCGAGCGTCGCGCTCAGCGTGCTGCCGGAAGGCGAGGCGCTCGGCGTGCATGCGGCACCAATGGACTGGTTCACCTTCAGCGGCGGCGCGAGCGCGTCGCGCGGCAGCGACGGCGGTTCGTTCACCGCGTCGGTGTCGGTCCCCGCGAACGCGGCGCCGGGCCAGTACGCCGCCACGATCCTGGCGCTCGCCGATCTCGGCGGCGGTGTCACACAACGCATCCGAATCCCGGTGCAGTTCTTCGTGCCGACACCCGTGGGCCACGATCTCACCGGCCCGATCTGGGCCAGCGACGTGACCGACTACTCGATCGTCGGCTACGAGAACCCGCTCGGTCAGATCTACACCGACTGGTCGATGGTGCCTGTGCGCGTGCCCATGGGTGGTGCGAACACCCTCACCTTCACGGTGTGGGACGAAGCCGGTGGGTCGACGATGGACGTGTTCGTGTTCGACGCGACCGGCAACGAAGTGAACTCGACGGTCGGCACCGACGCACACATGGTGCCCGGCGGTGTCGCGCTCACGCCGACGTCAAAGGATTCGCCCGGCACGACGTCGGTCGCGGTCGTCGCCAACGATGCGACGTTGAACTTCGGAGAAGTGCACGCCGGCGACGTCCTGTGGTTGGTGCTCTCGAACACCAAGCCAACACACCCGACAACGTTCGAGATGTACCACCTCTCGGTGGCCGCCAGCTAGCAACCACGCAAATCCCACTCAGACATACACAGATCTGTATCTGTGTGAGTGGGATTTCGGCGGCGTGGGGCTAGCGGGCTTTGCGGCCTTCGAAGAGCACCAGCGCCTGCTTCACGGGGACGAGGTCGCGCCGGTAGTGGCGGTGCGTCTGATCGACCGTGGCCGTCGCTTGGGCCCGCGTCTCGGCGAGCTCACGTTGAGTTTGCTCGAGCGCGGCTTCGAGCTCGAGCACACGCTTCACTCCTGCGAGGTTGAGGCCGGCGTTGGTGAGCTCTTGGATGCGCCGTAGTTGGGTGATGTCGGCGTCGCTGTACCGGCGGCTGCCGCCGCCCGTCCGCGCCGGATCGACGAGTCCCTTGCGTTCGTAGATGCGCAGCGTCTGTGGATGCACGCCCGCGAGTTCGGCCGCGACGGAGATCACGTACACCGCTCGACGCTGTTGTTCGTTGCGCTCAGACATCAGACTCCTAGATGAGCTCGGGGTGACTCACTCGTGGCGGCCGCCAACGCTTCAACCGCCTTGCGTTCGTCGCCCGACAACCTCGCCGGCACCGCGACTTCGACCGTGACCAAGAGGTCGCCGGCGCCCTTGTTCTTCGGCACTCCCCGACCCTTGACGCGAAACGTGCGCCCGGAGCGGGTACCGGGTGGGACTTTGATCGTGACGGGAGGGCCGTCGAGCGTCGGCACCTTCACCTCTGCGCCGAGTGCGGCCTCGGCAAACGTGATCGGGACCGTGATGGTGATGTCGCTGTCGCGCCGTCCGAACAGCGGATGCGGCTCGACGCGCGTGATCACATAGAGATCGCCGTTCGGGCCGCCGTGACGCCCGGGGCCGCCCCGTCCCTTCAGTCGAATGCGCTGACCATCGGTGACTCCCGCGGGGATGCGAACCTTCACCTGTCGGGCGCGGCGCTCGGCACCGCTGCCGTGACAGACCGGGCACGGTTCGTCGATCACCGACCCGGTGCCCGCACACTCAGGGCACGGCTGGCTGAACGAGAAGAAGCCCTGGTTCTCGTCGAGCACGCCTCGACCTCCGCAACGCGGGCATTGACGCGGGGTCGTGCCCGGCTTCGCACCGGTGCCGTGACAGTTGTGGCAGGCAACGTCGCTCGTGAGGTTGACGCTCGTGGTGACGCCTTGCACTGCACCGACGAACGAGAGTTGCAGCTCGGTTTCGAGATCGGCACCACGTTGCGGTCCCGCACCTCTTGGTTCGCGCCGGCTCGAACTGCGCGAACGATTGAAGAGATTCCCGAACAGATCCCCGAGGTCGCCAAGGTTGTCGGTCGTGAACGTGTAGTTGCCAGGACCACCCGGCCCGCCGAAGCCGCCTGCCATCGGGCCGAGGCGCCGGGCTTCGTCGTATTCCTTGCGCTTCGCCTCGTCGCCGACGACGTCGTACGCCGCGGAGATCTCCTTGAAGCGTTCCTCTGCTGCGGGGTCGCCCGCGTTCGCGTCGGGGTGGTACTGGCGCGACAGTTTGCGGAACGCGGATTTGATCTCTTTCGGCGTCGCGGTCTCTTGGACACCGAGGACCTTGTAGTAGTCCTTCTCGAACCACTCCCGCTGGATGGCCACAGGGGTTAGCCCCTGACCTTGACCATCGCCGGTCGCATCACGCGGCCCTTCCACACATAACCGGTGCGCAGCGTGTCGCTCACGACAGGTTCGGTGGCGCCGTCGTCGGCCTCCTCGTGCATCACGGCTTCGTGCAGATGCGGATCGAAGACGACGCCATCGGTGTCGATGACCTCGAGTCCTTCCTTCTGCAGTGTGTCGAACAACGCCTTGTGAATCGGGCTGATGCCCTCGACACCTTGGATGATCGCGTTGTCGAACGCGTCGAGCACCGGCAGCAACTTCGTCGCGAGTTCGGACGCGGCGTGCTCGATCACCTCGGTGTTCCGCTTCATCGTCTGCTTCTTGTAGTTCTCGAACTCGGCTTGCAGTCGCTGCGCGAGCGCGAGGTACTCGTCGCGCTGCGCGGCGAGGGAGGCGAGATCGGCTTCGAGGACGTCAGCAGCCGCCTCGACCTCGTCATCGGTCGAAGCGACAACCTCCTCTTCCGCCTCGAAGTCGTCCTCGAGGGGCTCGGGGGTGTCCGTCATGACGGCTAGGCCGACTTGTCCTCATCGACGATCTCGGCGTCGACGACGTCGTCGTCGTCGGGTGGCGGCGTGCTGCTGCCTCCCGCACCGGGATTGGTCTGGTACTCGCGGTCAGCCGCCGCCGCCGCTTCGTAGAGCTTCTGCGTGAACGTCTGGCTCGCCGACATCAGCCGCTCGGTCGCGGTCTTGATCGGCTCGACGTCGGTGCCGGCGAGCGCGCTCTTCAGATCGGCCAGCGCGGCCTCGACCGCATCCTTGTCGTCGCCCAGGATCTTCTCGCCCTGCTCGCGGAGCAACTTCTCGGTCTGGTAGACGAGGGTGTCGGCGTTGTTGCGGGCTTCGGC
>JBEEGD010000170.1:0-3312 GCA_041166685.1 Acidimicrobiaceae bacterium
TCGACGGCACCGGCCTTCCTCGCCGACGGGCCGACGTGGCCGTCAAGGACGGCCGGATCGCCGAAGTCGGCTTCGTCGAGGACAAGGGAACCCGCGAGCTCGACGCTGACGGTCGCGTGGTCGCGCCTGGCATCGTCGACCCCCACACGCACTACGACCCGCAGCTCACGTTCGAGCCGTACGCGACCTCGAGCTGCTACCACGGCGTCACCACCGTGCTCACCGGCAACTGCGGATTCAGCGTCGCTCCGCTGCGTCCCGGTGATGCCGACTGGCTGATCCAACTCTTCGCCCGCGTCGAGGGCATGGACGCCACCGCGTTGCAGGGCATCCCCTTCGAGGGCTTCGAGACCTTCCCCGAGTACCTCGGCACGCTCGACGGCCAGCTCGGTATCAACGCCGCCTTCTACATCGGGCACTGCGCGGTGCGGCGTTACGTGATGGGGGAGGACTGCCAGGAGCGCGAGGCCACCAACGCCGAGATCGATCAGATGGCCGCCGTCGTGGCCGACGCCATGCGCGCCGGTGCCGCGGGGTTCTCGTCGTCGCACTCGCCGACGCATTTCGACTCGGCCGATCGCCCGATCCCGAGCCGGCTCTCGTCGTTGGGCGAGCTCGAGCGCCTCGTCGAGGCCGCCGGCCACGCCGCCAGTGGCGGATCGATCGCGTACCTGCCGTTGTCCGCCGTCGGGGGCATCACGCCGGACGACGAAGCGCTGCTGGTGCGCATGTCATTGGCCGCTCGCCTGCCCGTCGTCATCCAAGGTCTCGGTGCCCGCAGCAAGATCGACGCACCGACCGCTGGGTGGGACAACGCCAAGCGCTTCGTCGACGAAGCCACGGCGCAGGGTGCGGCCGTCTACTCGATGGCGATGTCGAAGCCGTTCAACCGCACGTTCGACCTGGCGGCCGGCACCAAGATGTACGAGGGCGCCCTCGAGTTTCACCGCATGTTCACCGACGCGACCAACGTGCAACAGCGCATCGCGCTGCTGAATGACCGTTCCTTCCGCGACGCGATCCGCGAGTCGGTCGAGCATCCGAACCGTGACGCCGCCAAGGGCCCGACGCTGCCACCCCCGCACTGGAGTGTGCTGCACGTCAACAAGGTCTCGAAGCCGGAGAACGAGAAGTTCGTCGGCCGCTCACTCGTCGACATCGCCGCGGAGCTCGGTGTGCACCCGACCGATGCGATGCTCGACATTGCATTGTCGGAAGACCTCACCACCGAGTTCCTCTGGAAGACCGAGACGCCCGAGTGGATCGACGGCACCCGCGAAGCGCAGGCCGACCCGCACATGCTCGTCGGCACCAGCGACGGAGGTGCCCATCTCGACCGCGACGATGGCGCCGAAGCCCACAGCTACTTCCTGCAGCACTGGGTGCGCGAGTGGGATGGCTTCACGCTCGAAGAGGGCGTGCGCCAGATCACGGCGATTCCCGCCGCGCTCTGCGGGTTCATCGACCGAGGACTGCTGCTGCCCGGCTACGCCGCCGACGTGTACATCTTCGATCCGAACACCATCGGGCCTGCGCACAAAGAGTTCGTTCACGACTTTCCGAACAACGCCGGCCGCTGGACCTCCAAGCCCGAAGGCGCGCACGCGACCATCGTGAACGGTGTGCCGATCGTCATCGACGGCGAGCTCCAACCCGATGCGGGGCTTCCCGGCAAAGTGCTGAGGCCGAACAAATGAAAGTGTCGAAGTGAGGGCCATCGTCTGGACAGGTGAGCTCGAGGTTCGCGACGACGTCGAAGTGCGCGACCCCGATCTCCACGAGGTGCGCGTGCGGATCGTCAATGCCGGCGTGTGCCACAGCGACCAGTCGGTCATCGACGGCACGATCCCGTTCCCGACGCCGGTCGTGCTGGGCCACGAGGGCGCGGGCATCGTCGAAGAGGTCGGCAGCGCGGTACGCAAGGTGAAGGTCGGCGACCACGTCGTGCTCACCACGCTCGGCAACTGTGGTCAATGCGACGCCTGCGATCGCGGTCAGCCCACGCATTGCCGCGAGACGTTCGGCAAGTTGCCCCGACCGTTCACCGTCGGCGGCGAAAAGGCATTCCAGTTCGCCAACGCCGGAGTCTTCAGCGAGTACACCGTCGTCAACGAGACGCAGGCCGTGGTCATCGACGACTCCGTGCCGCTCGAGGTCGCCTGCCTCATCGGCTGTGCGGTCGTCACCGGAACCGGCGCGGTGCTCAACCGGGCGAAGGTGCAACCCGGCCAGACCGTCGTCGTGATCGGCGCCGGCGGCATCGGCCAGTCGGTGATCCAAGCGGCGCGCATCGCGGCCGCTGGGCGCGTCGTCGTCATCGATGCCAATCCGGCGAAGGAAGCGGTCGCAAGACAGTTCGGCGCGACCGATTTCATCGCCGGCGCGTCGGTCGACGATGCGGTCGCCGCCGTGAAGGACCTCGGTCTGCCCAACGGCGTCGACCACGCTTTCGAGTGCGTCGGCCATCCTGCGCTCATCCGCAACGCCATCGACATGCTCGACTGGGGCGGCACCTGCACGTTGCTCGGCGTGCCCAAGCTCGGCACGGAGGCCAGCTTCGTCGTCAACACGATGTACAACGACAAATCGATCCTCGGCTGTCGGTACGGATCGACACGGCCCCATCACGACATCCCGCTGCTCGTGCGCTTCTACCAAGACGGTCGCCTGCAGCTCGACGAGATGGTCAGCCAGACCTACCCGCTGGCCGACATCCAGCAAGCCCTCGACGACATGCACGCCGGCAAGCTCAACCGCGGCGTGCTGACGCTCAACTAGGAGAACCAAAGCCACATGGAATTCGGCATCTTCGCTCAGCTGTTCGTGCCCCGCTTCGAGCGCGACAAGGACCCCAACGCCGAGCACAAGCGCATCATGCGCAACGTCGAGTGCTCGCTCGCCGCGGAACGCAGCGGGTTGAAGTACGTGTGGTGCCCCGAGCATCACTTCCTGGACGAGTACTCGCACATGCCAGGGCCCGAGGTGTACCTGTCGTATGTCGGCGCTCGCACCGAGCGCATCCACTTGGGCTCAGCGATCTTCAACATCACCCCGCCGGTGAACAAGCCGGCGCGCGTCGCCGAGACGGTTGCGCTGATGGACCACCTGCTCGACAACCGCTTCGAGTTCGGGACCGGGCGCGGTTCGTCGACGACCGAGGTGTTCGGCTTCGGCATCGAGGACCTGAACCATACGAAGGAGATGTGGCGGGAGACGATCCGCGAGATCCCCAAGATGTGGAAGCCCGGCACGTACAAGTACGACGGCGACTGGTTCTCCATGCCCGAGCGCGAGGTGTTCCCGAAGCCGCAC
>JBEEGD010000171.1:0-7223 GCA_041166685.1 Acidimicrobiaceae bacterium
ACGACCTCGGGCAGCGCGGTGCTCGCAGCAGCGATCACGGGGCAACCGTGACCCATGGCCTCCAGCACAGGCAAACCGAAGCCCTCGAAGAGGGAGGGGAACGTCATCGCCACTGCGTGCTTGTACAGCCAGTCGAGGTCACCGCGGCTGATGTGACCGAGGCGCCGGATGTTGGCGCTGATGCCGAGCGTGTGCGCGAGCTCATCGAGGTGTCGTTCCATCTGTGCGGCCCGATGCGTGAGCACGAGCAAGGCGTCTGGGCGCTGTTCGACCACAAGAGCAAAGGCTCGCAACAGCAGCTCGTGATTCTTGTGGGGGTACGTGATCGCGGGATACAGGAAGAACGGCCCACTGATGTCGTAGAGCTCTTGCGGATCGCCGTCGGGCTCTTCCGCCAAGGCCGCCGTGAAACCCGGAGCGACGAGGTCGACGCGGTCAGCGGGTACCCCTAGCTGTTGGACGATCGTTTCCCGCGTGTACTCGGTCAACGTCGCGACGAGCCGGGACTTCTGTGCAGAGACCGGCAAGCGCCAGCGCAAGTACGCCTGCTTCAGGCGACTGAAGTTGTCGGGAAGGAGCAGCGGTTGAAGATCGTGGATGGTGAGCATCGACGGCGTCGCCCGCACCAAGGGGATCGTGCCGCCGGCGTGGTGGAGCAGATCGACATGGTGCCGTCGCGCTTGCGCCGCCAGCCATGTCGCTTCGGCGGCGATGCGAACGACTTTCGAGCGACCGCTGATCGGGCACACGACGGTGGGCAGGGCGTCGACCAACTCCGGGTAGGTGTCCACAAACGGACGCAGGACGAAGAGCGTGAGCTGGAGGTCGTCGGCTGGATGCTCGAGCCAGGCGGAGATGAGCCGGGTGGTGTACTCCTCGCTCCCCCCGACGACACCCGGGACGAGCCAGAGCAGGTTGACGCCGACGTGCAGTGGTTTCATCGGCCGGCCGTTCGTGGACTGGCCATCGCCTCGGCGTACACCGCCACCGTCGCGTCGGCCGTGCGCTCCCATGTGAACGTCGCGGCCCGCGCCTGACCAGCGGCGCCAAGATGATCGGCCAGCACTTGATCCGTGAGCAGTTCCTCGATCGCGTCGGCGATCGCTCGCTCGTCTCGAGGATCGACGAGCACTCCGGCGTCGCCCGCGACCTCTTCCGTCGACGTTCCGGTCGACGTGATGACTGGAGTCCCCTGGATCATTGCTTCCAGCACTGGGAGACCGAATCCTTCCTGCAAGCTCGGGTAGCAGAAGACCTCGGCACCAGCGAGCAGCGATTCCAAGTCGTCACGCTCGACGAAGCCGAGTACATGCACCCGCCCTTCAAGTGGAGACAATTCGGCCTCGATGGACTCATTCCACCCGGCCGGACCGACGAGCACGAGATCCACGTCGCGTCTCGGGAGCAGCGCGAAGGCTTTCAACAGCCGACGAAGGTTCTTGCGCGGCTCCACCGTGCCCGCGAACAACACATAGGGCCGTGCCAGACCGAACTTTGTGCGCGCGCGGGCCGCATCCTCGAGCGAGCGGTGGTGCGCCCGCACTCCCAACGGAACATGACGCAGTCGATCTCGGTCGAAGCCGGCGGCCACGCACGCCTCGATCGTCGCCAGCGAAGAACACATGACCAGCGCCGCGTGTTCGCGAGCCAGCGCGGTACCGCGGCGAAAGAAACGGAGACCGTGCCTCGTTGCACGCTGCTTGTCATCGAGAAAGGCCAGATCGTGGATCGTCACGACGACCGGTGCGTCCGCCCGCGGGAAGGCCACCGCGGTGGCATGCACGATGTCGACTGGCCCCGTCGCCTGCTCGATGCGAGGCGCGAGCGGGAGCCGGGCGTGCCACAGCTCGTACAGCAGGGGGCGGGGCGCCCACAGGTGACTGACAGGGATCGGTGGGACCCACGAAGGAGGCGGAGGGCTGTGGTGGCGGGCGGCCACGCCCATGAGCTCGATGTCGCCGCGGTCGCCGAGGGCCCGCACCAACTCGAGCGCCGCCACTGCGGTGCCTCCGGGAACGGTGTGCCAGCACTGTTCGAGGGTGATGGCTGTTCTCAATGACTGCGCCCTTTCATGGCGCGGGCAGTCTCGCAGCTGGCCCTCACTAGGCTGACCGGCCATGTCCGATCCACTTGTCTGGACCGATCAGCGCGTGTTGGTCACCGGCGGTGCAGGGTTTCTGGGACGCGCCGTGTGTGCCGCGCTGGGGGCCCGAGGGGCCGGCACTGTCGTGGCGCCGTCCAGTACGGAGTACGACCTTCGCGACGCCGACCAGGTCGCGGAGATGTTCGCCGAAGCCCAGCCCGACCTCGTGATCCACCTCGCGGCGCGCGTCGGAGGCATCGGCGCGAACCAAGCACGGCCGGCAGATCTGTACGTCGAGAACCTGTTGATGGGCACGTACATCATCGAGGAGGCGCGCAGGCACGACACGACCAAGACCGTCTTGGTCGGCACCGTGTGCTCCTATCCGAAGGAGCCGCCGGTGCCCTTCAAGGAGGAGTCGCTCTGGCAGGGATATCCAGAGGAGACCAACGCGCCGTACGGGATTGCCAAGCTCGCTCACCTGGTGCACGCGCAGTCGAATCGAGCCCAGTACGGCCAGAACTGCGTGTACCTCATCCCCACCAACCTGTACGGACCGGGCGACAAATTCCATCCTGCGGTGTCGCACGTGATCCCGGCACTGATCAAGAAGTGTGTCGAGGCCAGGGAAGCCGGAACCGGTCACATCGATGTGTGGGGGACGGGCTCGGCCTCGCGCGAATTCCTCTACGTCGACGATGCGGCCGAAGGCGTGGTGCTGGCCGCCGAGCGGTATGACGGCGCCGAACCGGTCAACCTCGGCGCCAACCATGAACTGCCGATCAAGGAACTCGTCGAGCTCGTCGTCGCGACCGTCGGATTCGATGGCGAGATCAGGTGGGATTCGTCAAAGCCCGACGGACAACCTCGACGTCGGGTCGACGCCAGCAGAGCCGAGAAGTTGCTCGGCTTCAAACCGCGCACCTCGTTCGAGGAAGGACTGAGGACGACGGTCGACTGGTATCTCGGCCACCGCGAAGAAGCCGAGTCCCGCTCGCGTTAGCCCGCGAACCCGGTTTCTCCCTTCAAAACGACACACGAGTGTGTCGTTTTGAAGGGGAAAAGCACGCTCAGAGGCCGAGGCGCTCGCGGAAGGCGGGGATGGTGCGCTCGAGCCCGTCGCGGAGCGAGACCCTCGGTTCCCAACCGAGCAGTTCGCGGGCCAGCGTGAGATCGGGCTGGCGCTGCGTTGGGTCGTCTTCGGGCAACGGTTCGAAGACCACCTCCGAGGTCGATCCCGTGAGCTCGAGCACGAGGTCCGCCAATTCGAGCATGGTGAACTCGCCGTCGTTTCCGATGTTGATCGGACCGATTGCATCACCGTCGAGTAGCGACAGAAAACCACGGATCTCGTCGTCGACGTAGCAGAAGCTGCGGGACTGCGTGCCGTCTCCGTACACCGTGAGGGGCTTGCCCAACAGGGCTTGCACGATGAAGTTCGACACGACGCGTCCGTCCTCCGGGCGCATCCGCGGGCCGTACACGTTGAAGATGCGCACGATGCGCACGTCGAGACCGTGATAGCGGTGGTACGCAATCGTCATCGCTTCCGCGAATCGTTTGGCCTCGTCGTACACGCCGCGCGGCCCGATGGGATTGACGTGTCCCCAGTACGTCTCCGGCTGGGGGTGGATCTGTGGATCGCCGTACACCTCGCTCGTCGACGCGAGGAAGTACTTCGCGCCCTTGGCCTTGGCGAGCCCGAGGGTGTTGTGCGTGCCGAGGCTGCCGACTTTGAGGGTCTGGATCGGCTTCTCGAGGTAGTCCTTGGGCGACGCTGGACTGGCGAGGTGCATCACGGCGTCGACCTCGCCCGGTACCCAGATGTAGTTGCTGACGTCGTGTTCGACGAAGGTGAACCCCCGCCGGCCAAAGAGATGCTCGATGTTGCTCACCGCGCCGGTCACGAGGTTGTCGAGCACCACGACCTCGTCACCGCGATCGAGCAACGCATCGCACAGATGCGACCCGAGGAAGCCTCCCCCTCCGCTCACCACGATCCTCGCCATCAGATCAACCTCGTCGCTATGTCCGGCCGATTCCGGCGTACTCGAAGCCGCGGCGTCGCAAGGCCTCTCGATCGAGAAGGTTGCGGCCGTCCACAACCCGCGGTTGCGCCAGTGCGTCCGCCACCTTGTCGAAGTCCAGCCATTTGAACTCATCCCACTCGGTGAGCACGACCAACACCTCAGCATCGACACACGCGGCGTACGGATCCGTCGCGATCTCGATGCCCTCGAGGTCGCGGGCCCGCCGGTCGTCGAGTGGGCTCGCGACTGACGGGTCGAACGCCCGGACCTTTGCTCCACGCGCCTGCAACCGCTTGATGATCTCGAGCGCCGGCGACTCTCGGAGGTCGTCAGTGCGAGCCTTGAACGTCAAACCCCACACGGCAACCGTCTTGCCGTCGATCGAGCCGCCCGCGATCTCGACTGTTTTGTCCGCGACGCGTCCGAACTGCGCGTGGTTCACGCCGACGACTCCTTCGAGCAAGTCGAAGTCGTAGCCGGCGTCCTCCGCGATGCGGATGAGCGCTCGCGAATCCTTGGGGAAGCAGTTGTGCGAGATCAACCCGAAGCTCGTCACGACGGAGTTCGTCGCCGGGACCTCGACGCTGTACACCGTGCCGCTGAATGGGCGGCGAGTCGTCTCACTGACTCGAACCCAGGCGACCGCCTTGTCCTCGTGGCGGCGATATCCCGTCGGTGCGATCCGCTTGAGTTGTCGCGACATCGACGCTTGTACGACGACACGCTCATCTTCAGGAAGAAGCCACAGTGCCTCTTCGATCTGATTCGCTCCGCTGATGCACAGCCAATACGTGTCAACCGTGGACTTCTTCGTGCGACCGACCTTGAGACACGCGACCACACCAAGATCACCCAGCACCCTCACCATCCCGTCGGCGAGGGCACGCGACACCGTGCCGTATTCCAGAACCACGCTCGGGCCGCCGGCAACGAGCGACCATGAACCGTCCCCGTCCCACAAGCCCCGCAGCAACGCTCGCTTGTCGCACTCGGGCGCAGCCCAGATCCGGTCAGGAATCCGATGGTCGTACGCGGAAATCCCCAGTTTGAGGACGTGTTCCAACCAGCCGGCCAGCAGTCGAGAGGAGATCGAGACCTGGCACGTCGTCGTCAGCAAACGGACGTCCGCCTTCACGCCGAGGCTGCTCCAGTACGAGCGAACAGCTTCGGCCAGATCTTCCTCACCATGCCGGTTGAAGGACCAACAGATTCGCTTGCGGAGGCCGTCTTTGCCGATGTGGCCTTCGGCCAGGTACAGGCCAACGACGTACCAAAAGTCTTCATCGAACGGAATGACGTCCGGCACGTAGGTACCGTTCGTCGCGGTGCCGTATCGTCCGCGCAACGTCGGGATGTTGAGCCCTTGCATCTCCGACAATCTCAAGGTTCGAGTACGCACGACTTCCGACCGTCGCGGTGGCGGTACCGCACGCTTGCGCTCTCGCGTGAGAGCGAACTGCAGGTCATCCAGGCGGCAAATGACCTGGCGCGGGGTCAGGCCGGCAGGTTCGAGCGCGTCCAGTACCCGACCGAACCCTGGTTCCTCAAAGACCAGTGGGAAGCCTTGCGCTATTGGCAGCCAATCGCTTGCCGTGAGCTCACCCGCCAGCCGATCCTCGACGCGACCAACGGTTCCGTCACCGACAACCATTGGGTGGTCCCCGGTCACGGTGATCCGCCGGCCCATCTTCGTGCGAACATCGATGACGTCACCGTCGTACGGGCGGGCGGTGAAGCGCTCGACCCGCTCGAACTCGGGCGTCGCCGCGCCTTCCTGCCACGAGAGCACCTCCCAGCCAACCGAACCGAGCGATTCGACCTCCCGCCACAGGTCTTCGAACGAAATCAGTCGGATCCGCCCGTCGCGTCGCACCAACAGCGTTTCGGTCCCGACGAAGCAACTCCCACCGAATCCCGGCCCGGGACGAAGGAACTCGTGCCCGATGCGCTTGTCGTAGCCCATGCCCAACACGACGTCGTTCATGTCAGCACCAACTGCTTCGCACACGGCGGCGATGGCGTTGACGAAGCTGACCTTCGTAGCGAGGAACGCGTTGCTCGCGTACTTGATGAGTTCCGCCGAAGGTGGGTCGGTGACGATGAGTGGCGAAGCAATACCGATGTACAGCGCCGCCACCCGTACCGCGGCCGCTTGATCTTCGGCGCCGATCACAATTCGATCTGGATGCAGGAAATCATGAACCGCCGAGCCCTCGCGTAGGAACTCGGGATTGGACACGACGTACACGTCGCTGCGGCCGATCACTTGCTCGACGACTCGCGTCGAGCCGACGGGGACGGTCGACTTGTTCACGACGATGGTGTCGGACTGGAGGTGCGGACCGATCTCCGTCGCCACAGCTTCGATGTACGACAGATCGGCGGAGCCATCGGGACCTTGCGGCGTCGGCACGCACAGGTACACGAACTCGCTCTGCGACGCGGGCTCGACGGAACCGACCACGAACGAGAGCCGGCCTCCGTCCATGCCTTCGCGAAGCATGTTCTCGAGGCCGGCCTCGAGGATCGGTGCCTCACCGCGGTTCAGCGCCGCGATACGAGCGGCATCGACATCGGTGCACGTGACCTCGTGACCCAAATGGGCAAAGCACACGCCGGTCGTGAGGCCGACGTAGCCACAGCCGGCGACCGTGATTCGACTGGGCATCAGCAGCGCACGTCCTGTGGGGTCTGGGGCACGACCCCGAGTGTGGTGGTCGTCGTGGATGATGTCGAGGTCGAAGCGCCCGGGACCGTGGTTGTCGTCGTCGTGGTCGTCGTGCGTTGTCCGCGGGAGGTGACCGGCGGAGCCGTGGTCGTCGTCGGGAGAGGCAACGTGGGACCCGGCGACGTCAGAACGCCCTGCCAATCGGCCCCGACCACCACGCTCACATCAGCGTCCAACAGGAAGTTGACCTGCTCGAATGCCGGCGGCGCCACCAGATAGCTGGCAACGTGCTGAGCGCGCTCCTCACCGCCTGGAAGGTACCTGATCGTCGTCTGGGCAAAGTCGAACCGCTCGGCATTGCTGGTGAAACCGGTCGGGATGCTGAAGCCGAGCGTGCGCAGCTGGTTGGCGGCTGTTGCGGCCATGTCGACCGTGGTCGTCC
>JBEEGD010000172.1:0-2703 GCA_041166685.1 Acidimicrobiaceae bacterium
CCGGTCCGACGAGAAACCGAAGCGACCGAGCTTGTACGGAAGGGTCCACAGCTTCAGCTCGTTGCCGTACAAGATGTGCCCGATGACGTCGCGCACGCGCCAGCCGGTGCACAGCGACGGGCGCTCCCAGTCCTCCGGCGACAACGTGTGAAGGAAGGCAGAGAAGTCCGCGTTCTCCTCGTCATGCAGCCGGCGAAAGTCAGTCGTCACAGACCGGGAGGCTAAACGCGCCGGCTGACGAGCACGCCGTCGTGCTCCAGCCGGTCGATGTCGTCGTCGCTCAGACCGAGCACCTCGCGCAGCACCTCTCGGTTGTGCTGCCCCTGCCACGCCGGCCGGCCCGTCGTGCCCGCAGACGCGGCCGAGAACCGGAATGGAGAGCGGGGTAGGCGCAACGGCCCGCTGCGAGTGTCGCCCACATCGACCAGCGCCTCTCGATCGCGTGCCCACGGGGCCGCACCCACATCGTTGAGCGGCCGCATCTCGCCCACCGCCAAACGCGCGGTTGCGAGCGCGGCCTCGAAGTCCTCGAAGCGCGAGAACGACCCCGCGAACTCCTGGAACACGGCCAGCATCGCGGCGCGGTTGGCGTGCCGGGCCTCGCGGGTGGCAAAGCGCTCGTCGGCGGCAACGTCGGGGCGCTGCATCGCCGCGCACCATGCGGGGAAGCTCGAGACGGGATCGCCGGGCACGTGCACCACCGTTCCGTCGCCGAGCCGGAGCACCGGCGCATTGAAGCTGCCGAAGATGTGCAACAGGTCGCCCTGGCCGCCGGCCAGCTCGACCGCGGTCCATTCGGTGGCCTGCAACATCACCTCGGCCATCGATACGTCGATGTGCTGGCCCTCGCCTGTGCGGTCGCGCTGCACCAGCGCAGCGAGGATGCCGACGGTCGCTTGCAGACCCGTGTACAGGTCGGCGTGCGACACGGCCTCGGGCCGCGGCTCGGCGTGCAACTTGCGCGCGCTGAACTCCATCAACCCGAGCTCGGCGTGCATCACCGGGGCGTAGGCGCGCCGGTTCGCCATCGGCCCGTCTTGTCCGTAGCCGGAGATCGAGCAGTACAGGACCTTCGGGTTGCGGGCCCGCACGGCGGCGTAGCCGAGACCGAGTCTGTCCAACACTCCCGGCCGAAAGTTCTCGAGTACGACGTCGGACGCCGCCGCGAGACCAGCGACGATGTCGCGACCGGCTTCGAGACGGAGGTCGACGGAGATGCATCGCTTCCCGCAGTTCTGCTGAGCGAAGTACACCGGCAAGCCTCCGACGCGCGGCTGGGCCGTACGGGTGAGGTCGCCTTCGGGGGGCTCGACCTTGATCACATCTGCGCCGAGGTCCGCCAGCGCCTTGCCGCACGACGGGCCCGACAGCACCCGCGACAGATCCAACACTCGAGCACCATCGAGCGGTGTCGACGAAGTTGGTCCTGCCCGCACCCGCATCAGCGCATTCGATCAGAATTTGCGCCGCCGTCTAGGTTGATCGTCGTAGGCGGCCATCCCGATCACCGGTAACGAAGAAGCCGATCGTCTGCTCGAGGAAGACCCGCTCGCGCTCCTGCTCGGCATGCTGCTCGATCAACAAGTGCCAATGGAATGGGCCTTTCTCGCGCCCCACCGGTTGAAGGAACGACTCGGCGGCAAGCTCGACGCGGTCTCGATGGCACGCATGGATCCCGACGAGTTCCTGGCGCTGTTCAAGGGACCGCCGGCGCTGCATCGCTTCCCGGGTTCCATGGGCAAACGCGCGCAGGCAGTCGTCCAACAGATCGTCGACGAGTATGGCGGCGACGCCAGTCGCATCTGGCTCGAGGCGAAGGACGGCGAAGACCTACAACGACGGTTGTTGGCGCTGCCCGGCTTTGGTCCCGACAAAACGCGCATCTTCATCGCGTTGCTGGCCAAACGCATGGGCGTCCGACCCGAGGGCTGGGAAGAGGCGGCGGGCCCGTTCGCCGACGACACACCTCGGTCGGTGGCCGACATCGACTCGCCGGAGACGCTCGCCCGGGTGCGCGAGTGGAAGCAGATGATGAAAAAGCAGGGCAAGACGAAGGCCGATTAGGTCGCGATCGACGACTCACGTCCGGCGAGCGTTGGCGCGCATCATCTCGTCGAAGCGCTCCCACTCCATCGAGAACACCGTTTGGTGATGACCGGGGCGCCAGTCGATCGTCCCCCGACTGATCAGCAGGTCACCGAGCAACTCGTCGTCGCTCCAGACGCTGATGGTCACGTCGGCGTTCTGGATGTCGGTGGCCGGCAACGCCAGCTCAACTCGATGCACCGCCATGCTCACCCTCCTCGTTCTCCCCTTCAAAACGACACAGTGGTGTGTTCCTTTGAAGGGGAGAATCTCATCGTCGCGAACGGATCTTGGGCACGACCTCGGTCATGAAGCGCTCGAGGCTCTCCGTGGACGGGTAGTCGCGAAACCAGAGCACGAACTCTTGGCATCCCGCGTCGACGTAACCCTGCACGTCGGCGGCCACCTTCTCGACCGAACCGACAAAGTTCTCGGCGACGTACTCGTCGTGCGGAGCCCGGCCCCACAACGATCCCCCGCCCGGCGAGTCGAGCCACTTCTTCAGATCGGCCTCAGTATCGAACAAGCGGCAGTCGGGGCCGTGAGTACGGACGATCTCCTCGAAGGGGCGGTCGATCTCGGCGCAGTACTGCTCGAGCAACGACGACTTGCGCACGA
>JBEEGD010000173.1:0-3103 GCA_041166685.1 Acidimicrobiaceae bacterium
CGACGGCGAACTGCACGGGATAGCCCGATGGTTGGACGGTTGCGGCGGTCATCGATGTCCCCCGTGGTCGGAGTGAATGCTGCTGTGCGCGAAGTCCGCGTGGTGTCGACGTGTGTCGAGCGCCCTAGGAGCGCGAGGTCGAGTCGACCCGAAGGCGCAAGATGGTGGAACGTTATGACTGCACGAACCGCGATACAACGGCGCGACGGCTACGTCGTGGGAAACCATCATTTGGAGTCCCTCACGAACCGGTACGAGTCGTGAGGAGTCGCACACGGAGCCTGTGCAGGTGTGACATCAAACCGTAGATGACGCTCGTCCGCACAACTCACACTTGCTGGGCTTAACGGAGGTCTTGGGCAAGCCCGATCAGGATTCCTTCGGGTCCCCGGATGTAACAAAGGCGGTAGACATCTTCGTACTGCACGACCTCACTGCTGACGAGCTCTGCGCCGTGGTCGCGGAGCCGGGCGAGCGTGTCGTCAAGGTCGTCCACGGCGAACATCACGCGCAGGTAGCCCAGGGCGTTGACTGGCGCGGACCGGTGGTCGGCGATCACAGCCGGCGCGAGAAATCGTGAGAGCTCGAGACGGCTGTGGCCATCGGGCGTGCGCATCATGGCGACCTCGACACGCTGGTCGCCTAGTCCAGTGACGCGGCCTGCCCACTCTCCTTCCGCCATCGCCTGGCCTTCAAGCTCCAGACCAAGCGCGCGAAAGAACTCAATGGTCGTCTCGAGGTCCTCGACGACAATTGCGACGTTGTCCATCCGTTGAACCGTCATGCGCGCGTCGCCACCCCCTCGTACATCGACCCGTAGGGCTTGGGTTCGCCCTTGCCGTAATAGGTGTCGAGCCGGCTGATCGTGAACCCACCGCTTTCGATGATCGCGGGGATGTCGCGATTGAGGTTGCACCCGCCGGCGACGCGCTGCTGGATGCCGTTGAGCCGATTTTGCCAGCGGCGTATCTTCTCCTGCGGTGCGCGGCCGTGCTCGACGAAGTGCAACGTGCCCCCCGGCCGGAGAACGCGGTGCATTTCGCGGACAGCTCGGGCCGCGTCCGGGATGGTGCAGAGGCTCCACGTGCAAAGCACCGCGTCCGCGGAGTCATCCGCGAGCGGGATCGACTGGCCGTCGAGCCCGACCACCTCTACCGGAACGGTTGACGCACTGATCCGCACTCTGGCCAGCTCCACCGACCTCGCTGACGGCTCGACAGCGCGCAGCTGGGTCACCTCGGCCGGTAGATAGGGCAGATTGTGCCCGGTGCCAAAGCCGATCTCGACGACGTCACCCTGCAAGCCGGCGCACACACGTGCACGGATCTGCCGTGTCTGCTTGGTGTTCATCACCAGGTCAATGAGGCGTGGCAACACTCGATCCCGATAAAAGCCCATCGCTGTCCCTTCACCGCCGTCACGGTCATCATCGCCGGTGAGGCCGCGGGCTAGATGAGCCACGCGCTGTGAGGGCTAACGGCCGTGCCGCAACGCGCAGCTCTCCGGGGTGGCGACCGTGCCGCCCTGGCGGTAGGCGAGGAAGACGTGGAGCTCACCGTGCTCACGACCGGCGAGCCGGCAGCTGGGCGACCATCCGCGGATCGAGTACACCGGTGTGCCGGCTGGAAGGAACGCCGCGTCGCCGTCACGCGGCGGCGGCGTCATGTGGCCGGTCCGGCTGTTGAGCTCGGAGAATGAACAGCGGACGGTCAGGACTCGTGGACCGAGATCACTGTTTGCTATTGGTGGAACCCGGATCAGGCCAGTGATGTAGTTGCGTCCGTAAGACTGCACGAAGTCGACGTAGTCGACGGACGCGAAACCGCCACCTTTCGGGGTGATTACCGGCGGGCACCCTGCCGCCGGCGCCGAGACGCTCGAGGCCCGCAGCGAGGTTGGAGTCGCATGAGGGCCGGGCATGGCGAGGGGCGACTCGTCGCCGGCACAACCCGATGCGGTCGCCAATGCGACCGTCGTGATCAGTGCCGCAACTGCCGAGTGCATCGCGCCTCCCAGTGCGTATGACTCAGCTCAGGCCTGAACGGTTCCCTGATTGCGGGGAGAACGCCGATGAGTAAGTTCGTCGCAGCGAATCGTCGATTCGGGGCGGCGCCGTTCGTCGTACTTGTGACAGGGACCATCCGGTCCACGGAACAGAGACGAGAACCCCATGCCCGACGACGCCAAGACCTGGTCTCTCATCCATGCCGAGCGCACGAGCCTCGCCGGCACGATCGAGGAGCTGACGCCGAACCAATGGAACACCCCTTCGCTCTGCGCAGGCTGGACCGTCGGCGAGCTGGCAGCACACCTGCTGGCTAGTGCCGAGCAGACCCCTGGTCACTTCATTGGCGGAATGGTGACGAGCGGGTTCCGATTCGGTGCGCTCATAAATCGCGACGTCAAGGCCCGCGCCGGCCTCACTCCGAAGCAGATCGCCGACCGCCTGAGGCTCCGCACGACTACGACGAACAAGCCACCAGCACCGACCGTCGCGATGCTGGGCGAGGTCGTGGTCCATGGCGAAGACCTGCGCCGCCCGCTCGGCCTCGCCGGACCGGTCGACAAGGAGGCGGCTAACGCGTGCCTCGACATGTACACGAAGGCCAACTTCCCGGTCGGTGGAAAGAAGCGCATCGCCGGCTTGCGGCTGGTCAGCACCGACACTGCGTGGTCGTACGGCGACGGCCCCGAGGTCACCGGCCCGGCAATGTCGCTATTGCTCGCCATGACCGGTCGGCCGGCCGGCTTGACGGACCTGTCCGGAGAGGGCGCGCCGACACTTCGCGTTCGAATCTGACCGCGCACCCGGAGGGGCACGAAGCGGGCGTGCGGCGGAGTCGCCGAGTCGACCGACGTACCGTCCCGCGCGAGCGCCAATCAGCTCGGGTCGACGTGGAACCCGACGAGCGTGGCATCGAGGTCACTTCCTCCGCTACCCGCGTGCAACGGGTCCACCATGGTGGAGCAGTCGTCGGTCACGGGAATCGGCGGCCCAGTGAGGGAAGGGCTCTCGCCGCACACGGGACGCGCGTCGACGTAGGACAGGCCCTCTGTCCAGAACGTGAACGACGGCCTGGCCAGATTGCGCACGGTGGCGGTG
>JBEEGD010000174.1:0-3139 GCA_041166685.1 Acidimicrobiaceae bacterium
CGGAACCCGTCGGAAGCCCACGACTGGCGCTTGCAGAGGGTGAACGCATCATGGTCCGTTGACTCGTCCGCCGGATCGGTGGCGTGGAAGCCCGGAAGCTGTCGGGCCGTCAGCGCGATGCTGCGAACCCCTGCTGTCGTCGCTGCCGCTTCCTGCGAGGCAGTGGGCGTTGATGTCGGGGACGCGCTCTGCGTGACCGCCGGATGACTCCCGGTCGACGCCGCCGAGCCCCCGCAGGCTGCGCTCGCGAGCAACACCCATCCGATCCCTAGCGCAGTGCCGCGTACGTCCACGCGAACCCCCGTCCGTCAGTCGGCGATGCTCGCCAAGGCAGCGAGCAGACCTTCCGTCAGGTCAGGATGGCAGATGAGCAGGTCAAGCGTGAGGCGCTCGCGGGTGTTGAACGTCAGTGGCGAACCGTCGAGCCGGCTGACGTGCAGCCCGCCTGCAGCCGCCACGGCTGCGGGAGCGGCGGAGTCCCATTCCTTCATCCGCCCACGGTGCAGATAGGCGTCGGCTTCGCCCAGCAGGATCGACATGGCCTTCATCCCTGCCGAACCGATTGGCGTCGGCACCGCGTCGACCATCGCCGCGACATCGGCGATGAACGTCGGCGGCCGCGACCGGCTCATCGCGATCCGCGGCGGAGTGCCGAGGGCAGGAAGGCGCGGGGTACCGCCGTGGGTCGACAGCGTCATCTGGCGGGCAGGAAGCGCCACCGCGCCCGCGGTCAGACCGTCGTGCGCGCGTTCCCACAACGCGACGTGCACCGCCCAGTCGGTGCGGCCTTCCTCGCCGTACTCCGACGTGCCGTCGAGCGGGTCGACGATCCAGAGCCGGTCGGCATCGAGCCGGGTGAGATCGTCGGCACCTTCCTCCGAAAGCAACGCGTCGGCCGGGCGCAACCGGCCGAGCTCGGCCGCGAGAAACTCATGACTGTTCTGATCGCCGGCAGCCCGCAACTCGTCCGGATCGCCAAAACCCATCCGCGCCCGAAGCCGCAACAGCAACTGACCAGCCCGAGTCGCGAGGTCGGTCGCCAACTCCACGTCACTCATAGCTGCCGCGTCCTCAAAGGATCATGCCTGCGCCGGCAGTGGCGCCCGTCGACTCGTCGATCAACAGGAACGAACCCGTGGTGCGGTTGCGGCGGTAGTCGTCGACGAAGAGCGGCACCGTCGTCCGCAGCACGACCCGGCCGATCTCGTTGAGACCGAGCGACGTCGCCGTCTCGTCGCGATGCAGGGAGTTGACGTCCATGCGGTAGACGAGGTCGCGCACCTGCGCCCGGGCGTTGCGGGTCGTGTGCTTGATGGCATACATGCCGCGAGCCGACAGCGGTCGCTCGTCGAGCCAGCAGACCATCGCCTCGACGTCTTGCGTGACGCGCGGCTGGTTGTGCACACGGCAGATCATGTCGCCGCGCGACACATCGACATCGTCGGCGAGCCGCACGGTGACCGACATCGGTGCGAAAGCCTCCGCGACCGGCCCGTCGGCGGTGTCGATCGACGCGATCCGGGTGGTGAGCCCACTCGGCAGCACGACGACCTCGTCGCCACCCTTGAGGACCCCGCCGGCAACCGTCCCGGCGTAGCCGCGGTAGTCGTGCAGCTCCGGGTCGCTCTGTGCCTGCGGCCGGATGACGTACTGCACCGGGAATCGCGCGTCGATCAGGTTTCG
The DNA here is from genome assembly GCA_041166685.1 of Acidimicrobiaceae bacterium. Taxonomy (GTDB): domain Bacteria; phylum Actinomycetota; class Acidimicrobiia; order Acidimicrobiales; family JACDCH01; genus DASUCS01. The sequence continues at coordinate 1,684 of JBEEGD010000174.1, forward strand.
GTCGCTCGCGATGTGCACCTCTTCGAGGTGGTGCAGCAATGAGGTGCCGTCATACCACGGCATGTTGGCACTGCGATGCACGATGTTGTCGCCGTGCAACGCGCTGACGGGAATGAACGTCAGGTCGGCCACGTCGAGCTTCGTCGCGAACTGCCGGAACTCCGCCTTGATGCGCTCGAACACGCTCTCGTCGTAGTCGACGAGATCCATCTTGTTGACGCAGAGCACGAGGTGGGGCACCCGCAGCAGTGACGCGAGAAAAGCATGGCGGCGTGATTGCTCGACGAGACCGTTGCGCGCGTCGACGAGGATCAGCGCGAGGTTGGCCGTCGACGCACCCGTGACCATGTTGCGGGTGTACTGCACGTGACCGGGCGTATCCGCGATGATGAACTTGCGCTTGGGTGTCGCGAAGTAGCGGTAGGCGACGTCGATGGTGATGCCCTGCTCGCGCTCCGCGCGCAACCCATCGGTGAGTAGCGCGAGGTTGGTCTGCTCGTCGCCGCGGTCGCGCGACGTGCGCTCGATCGACTCGAGCTGGTCCTCGAAGATGCTCTTGGTGTCGTAGAGCAGCCGGCCGATGAGAGTGGACTTCCCGTCATCGACCGAACCCGCCGTCGCGAATCTGAGCAGCTCCATCAGAAGTAGCCCTCGCGCTTGCGGTCCTCCATGGCGGCTTCGCTGAGGCGGTCGTCGGCGCGGGTCGCCCCGCGCTCGGTCAGCCGGGTCGCCGCCGTCTCCGCGATGACCTCGTCGTACGACGATGCCGTCGACTCCACCGCACCGGTCACCGGGATGTCGCCGACGGTGCGGTAGCGCACGGTCAGCGTCGCGACCTCTTCGTTCTCTCGCGGTTGGGTGAACTCGCTGATCGCGAGCCACATGTTGTCGCGGCGGAACACCTCGCGCTGGTGCGCGAAGTAGATCTCGGGCAGCTCGATCTGCTCGTTGGCGAGGTACTGCCAGATGTCGAGCTCGGTCCAGTTGGACAGCGGGAAGACCCGGATGTGCTCGCCCCGGTGATGGCGGCTGTTGTAGAGGGACCACAGCTCAGGGCGCTGGTTCTTCGGGTCCCACTGGCCGAACTCGTCGCGGAACGAGAAAACCCGCTCCTTGGCGCGCGCCTTCTCCTCGTCGCGCCGCGCGCCACCGAAGACCGCGTCATAGCCGCCATCGGCGATCGCGTCGAGCAGCGTGACGGTCTGCAGCGGGTTGCGTACGCCGTCGGGGCGCTCACGGACCCGGCCGGCAGCGATCGAGTCGGCGACGCTGGCCACGACGAGGCGCAGCCCGAGCCGCTCGACGGTGCGGTCGCGGAAGTCGAGAACCTCCGGGAAGTTGTGGCCGGTGTCGATATGCATCACGGGGAACGGCACCGGTGCCGGCCAGAACGCCTTGACCGCCACATGAAGCATGACGACGGAGTCCTTGCCGCCGGAGAACAGCAGGACGGGAC
>JBEEGD010000175.1:0-13049 GCA_041166685.1 Acidimicrobiaceae bacterium
GAAGCTCCTTGCCCTTGACCTCGAACGAGCCGCGGTCCTCGAGGCGGAAGTCGCGCCGGAGCCTCCTCGCCGTCTCGGCCGACACGAAGATCTCCCCTCGCTGCGCGAGGTTCATCAATCGCGACGCTGTGTTGATCGTGTCGCCCATCACTCCGAACTGCGATCCATCGCCGACCGTGCCTGCGATGACCATGCCCGTGTTGATGCCGGCATGCATCCCTATCGCGGGAAGGTCCGGCCGCGCCGCGGCCTTCTCGTTGAGCACGCGGTTGATCTCGAGCGCGCTGCGGGCGGCCCGTTGCGGTTCGTCGTCGTGCGCGATCGGTGCACCGAAGAGCGCGCACACCGCGTCGCCGATGAACTTCTCGATGTAGCCGTCCTGGCGCGAGATGATCGCGGCGATCGCCGACATCGCGTCCTTGATGACCAGCTGGAACTCTTCGGTGTCGAGGTGCTCCGACAACTGCGTGAACCCGGAGACGTCCGCGAACAACACCGTCACGTTGCGGCGTTCGCCCTCGACCAAGCCCAAGCGCTGCCACAACATGTCGTCGCGCTCAGTTGTGGCCGGCATGGTGGTCAACTCGACATCGATGAGCCCGAGCTTCTCCGCGATTCGCGCCAACAACTCGCCCTGCTGACGAACGATCGAGTTCAGCTCCGCAAGTGCGGCAGCAACGGGATCGGCGGGTTCGGTGCTCACCGCACTAGTGCGATTCGAGTCCTCGAGCGTCGATCCAGCCTTCCCAGCCGTTCTCGGCGACCACGCGAGCCCAACTCCCGCGCAGCTCGACCACCGCCACGTCGATACCGGCCGGCAGCTGTGCGCTCGGCTCCAGGCTCGGGTCCGGTTCAGACCAGGCCGACGTCTCGACGGGCACACGGTGCGACGGTCTCCACACCTCGTCCGAGCTGTACTGAATCGTGCCGCGGGCATCGCCCCTGCGCGCCGACACGGGTGCAGTTTCCTGCGGGGAGAGGAAGCCAACGCCGCCGGCGCCCTTGGCCGACGCGGCGCGAGCGGAGTCGGCCTGCATGTACGTGTCGACCCGACCCAGCAGCTCGTTGTCTTCAGCCGCGCTGAACGCGGCGCCCGCCACGAAGTCCTCGGCGCTCAGCTCGAGCACCACGCAGTCGCTCAACGCCCGCACCGACGCGGTGCGCGCCGAGCGACGCAAGATGGCCATCTCCCCGAAGGACTGCCCCGGACCGAACTGGTTGATCACGTCCTCGCGCGTGGCGGTTCCCGTGGCGATGGCCTGGCTGACCTCCACGCTGCCGTCCTTGATCACGTAGAAGTGGGTCGCCGGATCGCCTTGCTCGATGATCGTGTCGCCCGCCTTGTACTTCACCTCTTGGAACTGGGATGCGAGGTCTTTCGACAATCCGAGGTCGAGGCCCCGGAACGTGCGCTGGATGTACCCACCCGACTCGCCCCACAGCATCTCGATCGGGTTCAGCGGCTCATCGGCAGGCCAGCGCTTGTCGACGAACGACGCTCCGACGATCGTGAACAGAAAGAAGGCCAGCGAGGCGATGGCCCCCAGGATGAGGGCCACCACCAGCACCTCGAGCGGCGTCGAGGTGAGCTTGACCACATCGACATTGAACCCGATCGTCACGAACCGAACCGTACCGCGCGGTGCCTCATCTGGCCGTGTGAACGCGGTGAACGTGGTCTGACACGGCGCTGTCTGCGCGAAGGGCCGCCGCGCGTGCTATCCAATCCAAGCAGTGGCAGGCGGCGCGTTTCAGATCCGGTCCAGGAAATGGGACATCGGCATCCTCATCGGATCGCTGGCCGTGCTGCTCGTCGGCTTCGGTGGGCTCTTCCTCCTGCAGAACATGGACAGCGCGGGCAACCCGACGCTGTTCTTCATCATCTTCCTCGGGATCGTCACATTCGCGGGCTTCGCCGGACCCGGCATCGTCTACGTGCTGCGCAAGCGCAACAAGTGGGTCAAGTCAAAGCTCCCGGGCGGGACGATGGCCTGGATCCGCTCCCACCTCTATCTCCCGGTGCTGGCACTCGTCGCCGCGTACGTCCACGCCACCGTCGTGCCGTTCCGAGCCCACCTGTCCTCCGGCAAGGTGCTGCTCGTCCTCGGCGTCCTGGTGTCACTCGGCGGCCTCGCTCGTCACCACCTCATCGGTGTCCAGAAAGCCGCACTCAACGTCAATGTCGCGATCAGCAAGATCTCCAGTGGCCAACCGCGTGCCTTCCGGCGCCTCGTTGCTGACTTCACCGACACGCCCCGGCCGATCCAGGAGATCGAGGCCGAGATGGTGCAGTTCCCCCCCGACCTGCAGGAGCGCTGGACCAAGATCAAGTCGCTCCGAGCCGAGGTCGACAAGCACTTTCCGCGCACCGGCGGTCAGCGCCGGCACATCCGCAACTACAAGCTCTGGAGGGCGCTGCACCCTCCGCTCACGATCCTGCTGTTCGTCGTGCTCGGCTACCACATGTGGGACGTGCTCGGTGGTGCGAACCCGTTCGACAACGACGCGAAAGCGGAGTTCGTCTCGGCCTCGTCGTGCGCCGGATGTCATTCGAAGGAGTACACCGAGTGGGGCGCGTCGGCCATGGCCCACGCCCAAACGTCCACGATCACCGTGGCGCAGTTGCCGGTGACGTTGGCTCGGAACCGTCTGCTCGCAGATCAGGGCGAGGTTGCGGCCAACAACCAGAACCCCGACAAGGTCGTCAATCAGGACGATCTCTTCAAGGCGACGGCCAAAGTCTGCATCACGTGCCACTCGCCCGTCGGTGCCCGCTTTGCGCCGAACGCCGACTCGCTGTATCCGCTCGACAAAGCGGACACCGCAGGGGTGAAGGCGAAGGGAACCGCGGTCGATGGCGGGGGCACCGCCACGCAGTCCGACGGCGTGGGCTGCCAGGTGTGCCACGGCACGAGCAGGCCACCGTCGGAACTGCAGGCGGCTTTTGGGCCACTGAACGATGAGAAGTCGTCGCTCGGCGGCTTTGGAACGGTGTTCGCGCCGCTCTTTGAAAACCCGAACCCGCTGCCGCAGCGCATCCACGACATCGGCAACGGCGACGGCAACTTCTGGAACGATCCCATCAACTCGAGCCAGCTGTGCGCAGGGTGCCACAACGTGAAGGCCGACCTCCAGGGCGACGGCCTGGCCAAAGATCCCAACGCGGATCCGAACGACCCGAACGCGCCCGACACGAACTTCAACGGCGACGACACGAACGCGGCGACCATCACTGATCCCGCAGTCGCGGCGAGCCACGATCAGAACAACAACCTGCAGCTCGACGAGAACGAACCCAACTTCGCCAAGGATGTCGTACTGCAGACTACGTACGACGAGTGGCAGGACTACGTCGCATTCTTCGACGCGCAAGGTGGTTTCAAAGACCGCTACAGCTCCAACAATCTGACCAACTTCTCGAACCCACTCGACTCGCCGCTCGGGTGCTCGGACTGCCACATGCCGCTCGAGTCGAAGGACCACCCGAACAGCGGCGTGGTCGACCACGCTCCCGGCCTGCTGTCGATTCCGAATCGCGAGTACCACACACACATATTCGTTGGCGTCGACTACGACCTCGACCCCGCCCGGTACAAGGACACCGGGCTGCCGGCAAATGCCATCGACAAGGTGCTCGCCGATCGAGAAGCGCTCGTTCGCAGCGCGGTCGCTCTGCAGGTCGCGCCGGCAGATCCGACGAAGGCGCTCAGCAATGTCGATGCGATCAACCCCGGCCTCGCCACGCAGGCGGGTCAGCACGGCCAGCTCGTCACCTTCAACGTGCAGGTGCGCAACAACCTGTTGGCGCATACGTTCCCGACTGGCTTCGCCTTTGCCCGCCAGTTCTGGCTCGAGGTGTCGGCGACCACCAAGGACGGCAAACCCGTCTGCTTGTCGACTCCGTTTGTCGATGCCCAGGGCAACGTCCCAGTCGCGACCCCATGCGCCTCGGGCGTGCTGGGGGCCGACTCGAACGCGAAACCCGATGCGATCGTCAAGAAGGCGAACGACGGTCCGTCCTCAGACGACGTCCAGCTCGATCTGCACCAGTGCGATCCCGGTGAGGTTGCCACGGCACTCGGCCTCGATGTGGAGGCCATGAAGAAGAACAAGGGCAAGGACGCGGCCACCGGCATCACACTTCAGAACCTCGACGTGAAGTTCACCACGCCGTTCCCGAACAACAACTGCGACCCCTGGCTGGCGAACTTCCAGAAGATCCTCACGAACGGCGATCCCGATCAGATCGGTACGAAAGACGAGGTCGCGTTCCAGGCCTTCGTGCCGAACCTCGTGCAGATCCGCGGGCGCGTCGCCACCGGTCAGCTGATGAAGGACCTTCAGCCGGTGCGTCTCGATGCCACCACGCTCGAACGCCAGGACACCGGAACGTTTGGCTACACGTTCTTCGTGCCGGACAATCTCAATGTGAAGTCTGCCGACGACATCGTCGTGTCCGCGACGATGCGGGTGCGACATCTGCCTCCGTACTTCGTGACCGGGCTCGCAACGGAGCAGCAGAGCCTCGCGGCGCAGGGCTTCAACATCCCCGACGGTGCCCAAATTTTCGACGACGACAAGCACAAGGATCGGTTGGAGAACCTCATCTCCCACATGACCGTCACGGAAGCGGGTCGCGCCAAGAGCACCGAGGGCGAGACGGTCGCCTGCGACAAGGGCGCTCAGAACCTCAAGGGCGGCTCGATCCTCGACTGCGTGAAGGATGAAACCCCGCAGTTCACCGTGAAGGGCCCCGGCTTTGCGAAGGACGGTGGCACCGCGCTGCCTGCGGGTCACCCGTCGCTCGCCCGCGGCGCGCGCACGACCGACAGCGGGCGGATGGCGCTGGCGAGCGCGGTGGCGTTCACGATGGTGACGCCGGTGGGATGGTGGCGCTTGCGTCGCCGCCGCAAGCGCGATCAGTGATCCAGCCGCTCGGCGCGGACGGATCGATCCCCTTCGAGGACGCGACGAGGCGTCGATGGTCAGACGGCGCGCTTCTCGTCTTCATCGTGGGCACATTGTTGTTGGTTGCTGCGGCCGTTGGCGGCCTGCTCCTCTGGAACGGTCACAACCCAGCCCGATCCGCCCCGTCGTCCCAGAGCGCGTCGGGATCGACACCGTCCACGACGCAGAATGGCCGCGACTTGTCGCAGGTGACGAACGACGAGTTGGAGGCGGTCATCACGGCCAACCCCGACGTCGTACCGATGCGTCTCGCGTTGGTCGAGCGCTACCTGCGCGCCGCCGACGGCGAGCAGACCGCGACGGCTCGGACGACGCAACTCGAGCGGGCGCGGTTGCATGCCAGCGAGGCCGCGGCGCGCGCGACGAACATCGCCGACCAGGCTCGGGCGTTGCGGTACCTCGGCTGGACCACGGCACTGCTCACCGATCCAGCGCAGGGTGCCGCTCTGTTGGAGCAGAGCCTCACGAAGGAGCCCGGTAATCCCGACGCGCTGTGGTTCCTCGCGACGGTTCGCTTCGACAAGCTGCATGACGCCGCCGCGGCCAAGCCCCTACTCGAGCAACTGCTCACCGCAACGGTCGATGACGCGCAACGCAAGGCTGTGCAAGCCAAGCTCGACAAGGTGAACGCCGCGCTCGGCAAATAGCCGAACGGTGTCGAGACCCAGTCAGCTCTTCGACTTGGCCCAGGTCTGGCCGAGCGAGGACTGCGTCTCGTCTGAATTCTTGTCGTCGGTGTGCATGAAGATGATTTCCTCGGCATCGAGGCGCCAGTAGTGCGTGTGCATCGCACTGTCACCCAGGAACGGGTAACGCGCCTTGAACAACTCGCCGGCGTGCGTCTCCTCCGGGCCATCGAGCTCGGTGACGGGACCCTCGATCTGCAGGCCCTTGGACTGCTTCCAGTCCTTCGGCATCTCGGACACGGCGATCTCCGCGATCGGGTTTTCCTTGAGGTTGCGATCGGTCTCGGAACCAGGAGGCGCGGAGAAGTAGATCTTCTTGCCTTCGCACGCGTAGAACATCGGCGACACGTGGGGGTTGCCGCCGAGGCTGCACGTTCCAAGGAACAGCAGCTCATGAGCGTTCAGGTACTCCAGTGCAGCTTCGTCGGACATAACCGGATCCTCCCACCGTCGGTTCGCGAGGGGCAGAGACTATCGTCCGGCCGCCGGGTCGGGAACACGAAGGAACCTGATCGAATTCACGAGCTCACCGCGGATGATGTTCAGCTTTGATTCGTCCCCGGCAACCACGATCACCACCCTGACGACGTCGTCGCTTGCCGCCGAGGCGGTGATTCGCACGCTGTTTCCCAGCGGGTCCGTTCCCGTGATGCTCGTCGTCGCCATCGTGACATCGGCGCCGTCCACGGTGCGGCCGAGGAACTCCTCGCCGAGCTCGGGCGTACCGGTCACCCGGATCTGCTGCTGCTGGACGGCACCCTGGAGGGTGGAGTCGAGCAGGGCGGCCCCGTTCGAACCCGAACCGGATCCGATCGGGAAGCTGAAGACCAGCACTGACTGCGTCGGATCCTGGGGGTTGTTGAACGCCAGCGACCCCGGCTGGCCTCCGGTGTCGATCGACTGCCAGGTGTCCGGATGACACATCGTGAAACCGACGTCCTCGCCTCCAGCCACGAGGAGGGAGCCGAGCGGGCTGTCGGTGAAGTGTTGATCCGTCGTGGCGAGGAGGTCGCGGCCTGCGTACACCTCGACGCGGTAGTCGCCGCCTGGAAGGCAATCGCCATTCTCGACGGGGATCGTTTGCACGGTATTGCTGCCCGTCAGCGTCACCTGGTCCAGCGGGAACAGCTGCTCGAACGGTCCCTGCCCGTTGGCATCGAGCGGCCGGAAGTACCACACGTTCAGCAGCGCCGTATTGATGTCGAAGCCATTTGCGCTGTATCCGGCGAGCAGACGGAACCGGTCGGTCGTGATCTTGACGTCGACCACCGAAGACCCGTTGGGGGCGTTGGCGGGCGCCTTGTCGCGGCTGCCGAGCACCGATACTTCGGCCACGGCAAGGAGGCCCTTCATTTTCGTCGACAGGTCTTTGCTCTGGGGTGTCTTGTTCTCGGCCAGCTCGAGATCGGTTCGTGCGGCCGCGAGAACCTGCCGTCGCAAGTCCAGGTCCTGCTCCTTCTCCAGCAAGGCGATGCCCCGCTCGTAGGACTTCTGCGCCCCGGACGCGTCACCCTTGGCCACCTGAACGACACCGACGTTGAACACGAGTGGTGGGAACTGATCGTTTTCGGAGAGCGCCTGCTGTGACAACTGCTCCGCGCGGTCGTATTGCCCGAGCGTGAAGTGGAAGAACCCGATGTCGCTCAGCAACGACGCGTTGCCCTCACCCAGCGACAGTGCCTTCTCGCCCGCCTCGATCGCCCGTTTCGTCGCCTCAGGGTCCGAAACGCTCTGGAACTGATTGCCCGCCACGGTCGTCCCGCCGGCCTGAAACTCTGCATCGGCAAGCCGGGCGTACGCCGCTCCGAACTGCGGGCTTTCCTTGATGGCATCCCGGTACTTCACGACCGCGCCCGCAGGGTCACCACTGGACTGGAGCTCTTGCCCTTCTGCCGTGAGGTCGATGGCCTTGGAGGAGACCTCCGTGATGCTGGAGGCGGTGATCATCAGGCCCCACCCGACGCACACGACGGCAATCGCGACGCCCGGCAGAGCGAGGAAGTTGCGGCCTCGGCCGGACACCGTGAGCGACAGACCGATGAGAAACAGGCCAACCGCAAGCACGGTGAGCAGCGCAACGTACGAATCAGCCTTGTTGCCGTAATCGTTGGCCCTGTTGGCGAACACCTTTTGCGCCAGGCGCGCTTTGTCGGGCGAAGTCTGCAACTGACTGTCGAGCTCGAGTGCGCCGCGGTCGTCCTTCACCTTCGTGCCTTGGCCAATCGCGTCGCGCAACTGCACCCAGCGCTCACTGTCGCTGGCATACACCGAGGCCAACGAGCCATTGAGAGTGGATCGCTGTCGAGCGGCCGCGACCAGATGACGGCGCTCGAGCATTTGCCGTTGAACAAACACGCGGTAATCGAGTCGAAACTCAGTCGAGGCGCCGACCTGCTGTCCAAAGCCCTTGACCGACGCGATCTGGGCATCACGCGCCGCGTTGTCCTCGAGGTTGGAGTTCTGCTCGTGGAGGTACGCGATCACCGATCCGAACAGGGTGATCAACACGACGGCGAGCGCAAGGCGGCGGCGAAACAGCGGGGCGTCGTCGTCAACTTCGATCTCGGGAGCTTCGATCTCGGGCACCGTTACTCTCCGATGAACGCGATGCCGGTGGACACGACATAGATCGCCACTGCAACCGCCGCAATCCACAGTCTCGCTTGCGCGCGACGAGTGATCGTTGCGAGCGTGAGCAGGACGACCGCGAACACGAGCGGGATGGTCCAGCCATCGAGCCGTTGGCTACGCCGGCGAAAATCGATGGCTTGCGCGACCGTCTGGTCTGGGTTCACCTTGGTCGCCTGGCTGTCGTTCCGCCGGAGGTCGGCTCGGCGCTGCTCGATCAGGAATTCCGTGGGCAGCCCAGTGGTTTCGTCGAACTGGACATACGCGGTGCTGAACGTGAGCGCCGCCAGATTGTTGGCGACCTCTCGTTGCGTGCCCGCCTCGTCGCGAGCCTGAGCGGCCTCCACGCTGAGTCCGGCGGCCGCGAGGCGGTCCGCCTGGGTAGTGAGTAGCTGCGCGTTGGTGAGTTGCTCCTTGAACTGCGCGAACGCCTGCTGCTCATCCCTCAGCTGGGTCTCGACGTTGGCGTTGCTCTGCTCTTGCAAAACCGTCTCGGCAATCGCCTGGCGATCGAAGTCGACGGCCTTCTCGCCGAGCTGAGAGGACTGCCACGTGAACACGGCACCACTGACGGAGACAAGGCCAATCAGCACCGCGATGACCAGCCGGGGGTCGATGCGCCGCAAGCGCGCCAACCGCCGCTCGTGCACGCCCTCCCACGACGGAACAACAGCATCGGTCATGCGCTAGCGCCCACTACGGAAAGTTCACGACGAGGACGGATCCCACGATGGTAGGTAGTGCCTGCTCATCAGCGGGTGTCACCAGTTGCACGACCATCTGGACGATGAACGACTGGTCTTTCGGCGTCGCGAACACGATGAACAGCGCGCCCGCAAAGCGGCAACCGTCGAAGCGCTCGAACCGGCCAACGAATCCACCATCGCTCGTGACGCCCAGGTCGGCGGGATAGTTGCCGCGGCCAGCAGACGTACAGACGGTCTCGGGCGGTCCGCCTGGCCATCCCTCGTTCTCCACCGGCTGTTGTGCGAAGTTCTGGAGCAGTCCGTCCAGGTTGTTCGGGTCGGTGATGCCGTTGCTGTCGACCGAGAAAGCATCGATCTGGACGCCGGGATGCGTGAACGTTCCGTCGATGAAACTGTCGACCTTGGGGGCGACGCGCAATCGCGGCTCGCCGTTCTTGAGCTGCACCGGAAACGTGTCGGTCCAGTCGGCGGGCACGAACAGTTCGGCCTCACCGCGGTCAAAGGCGTGGTTGACGGTGATGAACCCAGCTGGGGAGACGTCGGACGCGGCGCCATCCGAGCTGCCCGCGGTTCCAGAGTTCGTGGATCGCAGTGACGAACTCGACGAGTTCGCACTTGCGTCCTTCTTGTCGTTGCCGCCGCGCGTGAGCAGGAACGCGGCCACGAGGACGACCACCAGCAGCACGCCGGCACCGATGAGCAGGGGTCGACGTGACTTGCTCGCAGGGCTCGGCGGGGCAGATCCGGGCGGCGGGCCGGCGGTTGGCGGGGGGCCGGCGGTTGGCGGGGGACCGGCCGGCGCGGCCGCTGCCGGCGCCGTCGGCGGCGGGGCCGCTCCCCACGCGGTCGCGAGCTGCGTGGCGGGCGTCATCACCGTGAGATCGGTGACAGGGAGACCGAGCGCCACCTCGGCCTGCTGCAGAGCCCGGGCAAGCGCCTGCAGGTTGGGATACCGATCGCCGGGGTTCTTGCTCAGCGCCTTGTGCACCACATCGGCGACGACCGGGGGCACACCTTTGGTTTTGAGATCCGGGGCCGGCTCCGTCGCGATGCGCTTGATCACGGGTACCACCGACGTCTCGCCCGGCCGCACGAAGGCGGCTTCGCCAGCCAACAAGTGATACAGCGCGCTGGCCAGGGAGTACTGATCGCTCGCCGGGGTTGCGTACTGGCCATCGAGCAGCTCGGGGGACGCGTGCTCGAGCCCGTGAGGGTCGTCGGTCTGGACGACACTCGCGCCGGTCAGCGTGACGAGACCCACATCGGCGACAAGTGGATCGCCGGTGTCGGACAGGACGATGTTGTCGCCTCGGAGATCGCCGTGCACAACGCCCCCGCGGTGCACGGACTCGAGCGCGCCGGCGGCGCGTACGCCGAGACGAAGCACGTCGGGTCCGGTCATGGGCGGCGATGCCCGGAACCGATCTGCAACGGTCGATGTCGGGGTGAGCTCGGTGACGATGAACGGCTCGCCCGACGCGGTGGAGCTGTGACCGTGGACCGCGACGAGGTTCGGATGGCTGGCCAGTTCGACCAGTACGGCCTGCTCCTGGAAGAACCGCTCGATGACCGAAGGCGGGCGGCCCGCCGCGTGCACAACCTTGATGAGCACGACTTGCCCGCTACCGCTGTCGCGCACGCGGTAGGTGCTGTATGCCGCCGTGTGCAGTATTGCTGCGACATCAGTGATCCCACTGATGCCGAGATCGATTTCCGTCACGGGAATTTCACCACGTTGAAGGACGTCATGACGTCGTCGACACCGAGGTCGTCGGGCGGGTTACCGACGTGCACCTCGATCAGGAGCAGGAAGGACTGCCCCGTGTCCGTCGCCGCCGTGATGATGACGTCGCCGCCGCCGCCACAGGTGCTCAACCGCTCGAGCCGAGCGGACGACAAGTTCGCGCCGTCTGGGACGAAGTCCGTTCGAGTTCCTCTCGTGCACGCTGAGGCGAGCGTGCCGCCCGTGCGGTCGAGATTCAGGACTGCGTCGAGCGCGGCATCAAGGTTCGCCGGGCTGAGCGCACTTGGGTCGAGCGCGACCAGTTCGATCCCGGGCGAGTTGTACGTCCCCGCGGTGAACTCCGCAAGGTTCGTAGAAAGCTGGAGATGAGGTGCACCACCCGAAGTGGCCGTCCCGTCGACATCGGACCACGCCGTCGGCGCGTTGACCTCGAGCTGGCCACCGTTGTTGGTGAGCAGTGCTGTGCCCGCTCCACTCGCTCCCAGCGTGGTGTCGGTGGTGCCCGTCGTCGCAGTCGTGTTGGTCGGGCGCGTGGTTGTGCCGCTCGATGAGGACGAGGCCGAGGCGCCGACCTTCTTGGACTCCCCGCCCCGAGTCGCCAGGAACGCGATGAGCGCGACGATCACGACGGCAGCAACCACGCCGCCGATGATCAACGGCCGGCGGTTCGACGCCGGCGTGCCCGAAGGCGGCCCCGAGGACGCGACCGGCGGCACTGGTCCGGGCGGTGCTGGTGCTGGCGGCGTCGCCGCGACCGGCGCTGGTCCTGTCGCGGACGCCGAACTCATTGCCCGTGGCGCGCCGAGCATCACCATCTCGGTCATCGGAAGACCAAGCGCGACTTGTGCTTGCTGCAGCGATCGTCCGAAATCCTGCACCTGGTGGTGTCGATCGGCCGGATCCTTCGACATCCCGCGACTGAGCGCGTCGATGACCGGTATCGGCACGTTCTTCGCGGCGAGGTCGGGCAGTGGGTCAGACGCGATGCGCTTGATCACCGGGATGATCGACTGGTCACCGGGGCGCACGTATGCCGGCAACCCGTTGAAGAGCGTGAACAACGCGGACGTGAGCGCGTAGAGGTCGCTCGCGAATGTGGCCGGTTCCCCGTCCAGCAACTCCGGTGCGACGTGCGCCAATTCGGCTGGATCGGTCACATCGATGGCGCTGGGCCGGACGAGGGTGACGACGCCGAAGTCGGCGAGCAAGGGTTCGCCGTTCGGCGAGAGCATCATGTCGGCGGGGCGCAGGTCGCCGTGCACCACCCCGGCTCTGTGCGCGGACTCCAGCGCACCGGCCAACCGAACACCGAGGCTCAGGATGTCGGGGCCCGTCATCGGTGTCGGCCCGCGGAGGCGGTCGGCGATGGAGCCACCGAGCGCCCCACCGGTGACGATGTACGGCATGCCGGTCTCGGTCCAGCCGTAGCCCAGGACCGCGACGATGTTCGGATGGCCGCCAAGGGCTGCCATCGCCGCCTGCTCCCGCTCGAACCGCTCTGCCAGCCCCGGCCAGTCGTGGCCGGCGTTGAGCAGCTTGATCACCAGCTCGCGGCCGGACGCGACGTCGCGTACCTGGTAGGTCGTGTGGGTGACCGAGCGTCCGATCTCGATGACGCTGTCGATCCCCGGGATCCCCAAGTAGGGACCCGCTGCCCCGCTCTCACTCATGCTTCATCCACCAGACGGGCACTCTAAACGAGCACCGATCGCGGGGAGGGACAGCATGGACTTGCGCGGAGACGTTCGCCCGCTGCCACGACGACTCTTTTCGGCTCGGCTCCTATGCCTGCTGGATTTTGATCTCGATGTCGACGCCAGCGGGGAGCTCGAGTCGCTGGAGCGAGTCAACCGTCTTCGGGCTCGGCTCGAGGATGTCGAGGAGGCGCTTGTGCACGCGCATCTCGAAGTGCTCGCGGCTGTCCTTGTCCTTGTGCGGCGAGCGAATGACCGTGTAGCGATGCTTCTCGGTCGGCAGCGGAATCGGCCCTCGCACGTTGGCCTGGGTCCGCACGACTGTCTCGACGATCTTGCGCGTCGATTGGTCGATGATCTCGTGGTCGTACGCCTTCAGGCGGATACGAATCTTCTGCTTGTCAGCCATCTCGCTCACTTTTCAAGGAACAGGCTGCTCGATCCGACTTGCTCGCTCGAGCAGGACAACTTTTTCAATGCCGCCGAAGGCGGCGCCATTGACTCGGCCCCTAACCTTTGGTTCGGGGCCGAAACGCAGATTACTTGAGGATTTTGGTGACGCTGCCGGCGGCGACGGTGCGGCCACCTTCTCGGATGGTGAACCGCTGCCCCTCGTCCATGG
>JBEEGD010000176.1:0-6252 GCA_041166685.1 Acidimicrobiaceae bacterium
CACATCTTGTGGCCGGTGAACCCGTAGAAGTCGCAACCCATTTCTTGGACATCCGTCGGCATGTGCGGCGTGTATTGCGCGCCGTCGACCAAGCACAGCGCGCCGGCGGCGTGCGCGGCGTCGGCCAGCTGGCGGATCGGGGTGATCGTGCCGAGCACGTTCGACAATGCGGTGAACGACAGCAGCTTGGCGCCGTCGAGCAGCTGATCGAGGTTGCTCAGGTCGAGGTAGTAGTCGTCGGTGATGCCGAGATAGCGCAGCTCGATGCCGCGCTCCTCTCTGAGCATGAGCCACGGCACGAGGTTCGCGTGGTGCTCCATTTCGGTGAGCACGACCGCATCACCTTCGTGCAGATTGGCCCTACCCCACGAGTAGGCGACGAGGTTGATCGCCTCGGTGACGTTCTTGCCGAACACGACGTTGCTGGGCGACGGCGAGTTGATGAAGGTCGCGATCTTGCGGCGCGCATCTTCGTACCGTTCCGTCGCCTCCGCGGCGATCTTGTAGACGCTGCGGTGCACGTTGGCGTAGTAGGTGGTGTACACCTCATCCATCGCGTCGAGCACCATCTGTGGCTTCTCCGAGGACGCGGCCGAGTCCAGATAGACGATGCGGTGCCCGTCGACCGGGTGTTGCAGCAGCGGGAAGTCTTTCTTGATGCGAGCGATGTCGAGCGTCGCCATCAGCCCCGCCAGCTGTCGTAGCCGTGGGTTTCGAGGCGCTCGGCGAGCTCAGGCCCGCCGGAGTCGACGATGCGACCGTCGATGAGGATGTGCACACGATCAGGCTGCAGATGCTCGAGCAGCCGCTGGTAGTGCGTGATGCACAGAACGCCGAGCTCAGGCCGGTCGGCCCGCACCTCTTGCACGCCCTTGGCCACGACTTTCAACGCGTCGATGTCGAGACCGGAGTCGGTCTCATCGAGCACGGCGAGCTCGGGCTCGAGGATCGCCATCTGCAGGATTTCGTTCCGCTTCTTCTCGCCGCCCGAGAAGCCTTCGTTGAGATAGCGGTCGAGGAAGGACGGATCCATTTCGAGACGATCCATCCACTCCATGATCGCCAGACGCAGCTCGAGCACCGAGAGGTCGATGCCCTTTCGACCGGAGAGGGCCTGGCGCAAGAAGTTCAGTACCGACACCCCGGCGATGGCCTGGGGGTACTGGAACGCGAGGAAGATGCCCGCTTTGCCCCGCACGTCGGTGGGCCAGCTGGTGATGTCGTCACCCTGGAAGAGCAACCGGCCGTTGGTGACCTCGTACTCCGGGCTGGCCAGCAAGGTCGAGGCCAGCGTGGACTTCCCCGAGCCGTTGGGGCCCATCAATGCGTGGACCTCACCGGCGCGCACGGTGAGATCGACTCCATTCAAGATGGGAAGTCCGCCGACGACCCGCACATGGAGATCGTCGATCTGGAAGAGGGGGGCTGGTTCAGCCACCGGGACAGCCTACGGAATCGGGGTCCCTATTCGCACTATGGCGGTAGGGGAAACTCGCGACTCGGGTCGCGGATCAGGTGTCCGTGCCTTCTTTCTTCACGGGTTCGGCCGCGCCTTCGTGGAACTCCTTCTTGGCTTGGCCGATGCTGCGGGCGAGCTGCGGAAGCTTGGCCCCACCAAAGAGGAGCAGGACAACCAACAGCACGATGATCAATTCGGGAGCACCGAAGTTCATTGCGTTCCTTTCGCCGGAGCGTTCCCGAAGCGTACGACACCCACGGTCAGCTTGGATGATCGCGGAGGTCCTCCTTCCAGGTTCGAAAGCGGACGTGGGCGGCCCCGCTCGGTCCGCTGCCCTCGCCACTGCCATCGGGGAACAGGCGAAACGTGTACGCCAGGTCGAGATCATCGGCTCGAACCACCACATAGCGGGCGTCCCCGCCGGTCGCCGGTCCGGCTCGCCACAACAGCCATGGACCGATGCGCCGCTTGTACTCGGCCACGGGTTGTCCGGGCAGATCGTCGCCCACGGTGCGCACGGAGTCCGGCGCCTCGACCCACGCAGTCGCAGGGATGTTCCGGTCGCGAATGGGTGTCGGTGGCAGATCGACGGTGTGGATCGGTGTGTCGTCGATCGGCCGCTGGTCGTACGGGAGTGCCGGCCCGGTCACCGAGCAAGGGGCGGAGGCTCGTAGCCGCCGCCCGCCGCCGTCGCGATGAGACCCGCGAGACGCACCGCGCTGCGATCGTGCAGGAAGGGCGTGACGACCTGCACCCCGACCGGGAGCCCGTCGACGGTGCGCGGCAACGGTGGAACGGCCGAGGGGAGTCCGACGATGCCGATGAGTCCTGTCCAGGAGATGTTCTCCAGGTAGCTGCGCGGCTCGCCGTTGATGGGGATCGTGCGGCTGAGGAAGTCGCCCTCCTGGTTGTGAGGAAACGCAGGAGTCGGCGTCACGGGGCAGAGCAACGCGTCGAACCCACTCGCAAACCACGTATCCCAAACGCGTTGCACGAGGGCCCGCTGATCCTGCAGTTTCAGCCACGACAGGTGCGAGCCGCCGATCGCATCTGCGACGGCCTCTGGCATGCTCGGTGAGATGGCGGACGCGACCAGCGCGTTGAAGAGCGCGACTTGGTCGGCCATCTCGACGGGTGGATGGGCTTCCTCGACCTTCGCACCCGCGTCGGCGAGGCGGTCGGCCGTCGCTCGCAGCACGTCGAGGTACGTGCTGTCGATTCGACAGAACGGATCGTCGAGCCACAACGCGATGCGCGTGCCGGCGAGCGAGTCGTGCGTCGGGGCCGGAAGATCGATGCGCCAGGCCGGCGCACGCTCGGGATCGGGTCCGGCGAGCACGTCGAGCAACAGCGCGAGGTCGCCTGCGCTTCGAGCCATCGGACCGAACACGTTGATGTCGGCGTCGGTCACACCGCCGCCCACACGATCGAGGTAGCCGCGCTGGGACACGACGCCGAAGCTGGGCTTCAAGCCGAACGTTCCGCAGAAGTGCGAAGGGACACGAATCGAGCCCCCGATATCGGTGCCGAGCTCGAAGCTGGTGAGCCCGCATGACACCGCGGCAGCGGGGCCGCCAGAGGACCCACCTGGCACGCGGGTCGTGTCCCACGGATTGTTGGTGGTGCCGAAGATCTCGTTGTAGCTCTGCAGGTCGCCGGACCAACGCGGCAGGTTCGTCTTGCCGAACACGATGGCGCCGGCTGCTTTCAGCCGGGCGACCGCCGGCGCATCAGCGGTCGGCACGTGATCGGTGAGCTCGATCGCCCCGCCGGTCGAGCGGATGCCCTCGGTCTCGATCGCGTCCTTGATCGTGATGGGGAGCCCGTGCAGGGGGCCGCTGCTTTCGCCGCGCGCGGTGGCTTCGTCCGCCGCCGTGGCTGCAGCATCGGCGCGGTCGGCGTCGAGGGTGACAACGGCATGCACTGACTCGTCGAGTCGATCGACGCGAGCGAGGAAGAGGTCGAGCAACTCTCGCGACGACACTTCCTTGCTCGCGATCGCGGCGGCCTGCTCGCCGGCCGAGCGGAATGCGAGCTCGTCACCAGCCACGGTCGACCCACTCCTGCAGATGCGGCCGCTCGGTGCCGATCGTCGACTGATCGCCGTGCCCGGGGAGGATGATCGTGTCCGGCGCGAGCTTGGAGAACAGGCGGTCGTCGATCGAGCGGATGATCTGCTCGAAGTTGCCGCCCTCGAAGCCGGTGTTGCCGGGACCCCCGGGGAACAGCGTGTCGCCGCTGAACAGCACGGGAGAGCCTTCGATCAGGAAGCACATCGAGCCCGGCGTGTGGCCGGGAGTGTGAATGGTGTGCAGTTTGAGCCGACCGACGTTGATGACGGAGTCGTCCTCCAGCAGCTCGTCGTACGACGGCAGCATCCCTGCGTCCTGCGACGTGACGTGCACCGAGTAGCCGGCATCGCGCAGCTGCGGCACGGCTTGGATGTGGTCCCAGTGGCCGTGCGTTTCGAGTACCTCGCGCACGTTCAATCGCTTGCACAGCTCGAGCAGGCGGTCGTGCTCGTTGGCTGCGTCGAGCAGCACGGCATCGCCGGTCTGCTTGCAGCGCAACACGTACACGTTGTTGTCCATGGGCCCGACGACGACCTTGTGGATCTCTGCTTGACCGTCCTCGTAGTGGAGCGTCTTCGTGTCAGCCATGACGCGGAGCCTAGGTGGATACAACGTCGAAGCCGAGGGCGAGCGCGACCGGGATCTGCCGGGGGTCGAACGTGCAGAACGTGACGGGCTTCGGTAGGCGGTCGGCGGCGGCGAGATGGATGGCGTCGACGGTGCGGACGGGTTGCGTACGTCCGATCTCCGCAGCGCGGTCGAGGCACACCTGGTCGACGGGCACGACGTTGATCCGTTCCCAGTCGTCGCGCACGGCGCGCCGAATCGCGTCGCGCTCGGCTTCGAGGGTGGCCGCTCGTTCCGCAAGTGAGAGCACTTCGCTCAGCGCGAGCGCCGACGCACACCAGTCACCGTCGGCCGCCATCGCGTCGAGCACCACCTGGCGGGCCGGGCCCCCGA
Source organism: Acidimicrobiaceae bacterium (assembly GCA_041166685.1). Taxonomy (GTDB): domain Bacteria; phylum Actinomycetota; class Acidimicrobiia; order Acidimicrobiales; family JACDCH01; genus DASUCS01. The sequence goes on from JBEEGD010000176.1 coordinate 4,492, forward strand.
GGTACCTGGCGAGGAGCGCGGAGGAGTCGAGGGCGATCATCGGACCTCGTCGAGCAGGCGGTCGAGGCGCGTTCCCACCGGCATGGCGACGACCAGTTCGGGCGGCGGTCGATCAGCTCGGCGAGCCTTCTGGAGGAGGCCGCGGGCAGAAAGATCGTCGAGCGTGGGCTCCCCGGCGCCGTGATCGAGGGGCCCGATCTGGGCCACGGCTCGGCCGCCGACCGTGACGACGACGCGATGTCCGGCTTCGGCCTGGCGCACGGCCGCCGCGAGATTCGCCCGCAACTCCCGGATGTTCATGTACACCTGTGTACACGAACAGAGTGGCGGCGGGCCACCCGTGCATGCTGCAATCCCGCCATGAACTTCGCTTTCTCCGAGGAGCAAGAAGAGCTCCGCCGCATCGTCCGCCAGTTCCTCGAGTCGAAGTCGAGCGAGGCCGAGGTCCGGCGCCTCATGGAGACCACCGAGGGCTACGACCCGGCGATGTGGTCACAGATGGCCAACGAGCTGGGCCTGCAGTCGCTCACGATCCCCGAGGAGTTCGGGGGACAGGGCTACGGCAACGTCGAGCTCACGGTCGTGCTCGAAGAGATGGGTCGGGCGCTGCTGCCCGCGCCCTACTTCTCGAGCGTCGTGCTCGCCGCCAACACGCTGCTGCACTCTGGTGACGACGCCGCCAAGAAGGAACTGCTGCCCGGCATCGCAAGCGGCGACACGATTGCCACGCTCGCGTTCACCGAAGAGTCGGGGCGTTGGGACGAGGCCGGTATCACGATCAAAGCCACCAAGAGCGGCGACGGCTACAAGCTGAACGGCACCAAGATGTTCGTGCTCGATGGTCACACTGCGAACCTGATCCTCGTCGCGGCGCGCACGGATGCGGGCGTTAGCTTGTTCCGGGTCGACGAAGATGCTTCCGGTCTCACCCGCACGCCGCTGGCGACGATGGATCAGACCCGCAAGCAAGCGAAGCTCGAGTTCTCTGACACGCCGGCGACGCTCATCGGTACCGACGGTGCTGGGTGGACCGTCCTCGAGCGCGTGCTCGATCTCGCCGCGGTCGCGCTCGCGGCGGAGCAGGTCGGTGGCGCCCAGAAGGTCCTCGAGATGGCCGTCGAGTACGCGAAGGTGCGCGTGCAGTTCGGCCGGCCCATCGGTTCGTTCCAGGCGATCAAGCACAAGTGTGCCGACATGCTGTTGGAGGTCGAGTCCGCCAAGTCGGCGGCGTACTACGCCGGATGGTGCGCGTCCGAGCTCAACGACGAGCTGCCGTCGGTCGCTTCGCTGGCCAAGGCGTACTGCTCGGAGGCGTACTTCCACGCCGCGGCCGAGAACATCCAGATCCACGGTGGCATCGGGTTCACGTGGGAGCATCCCGCGCACCTGTACTTCAAGCGCGCGAAGTCGTCAGAGCTCCTCTTCGGTGATCCGACCTACCACCGTGAGCTGCTGGCGCAGCGCATCGGGATCTGACCATCATCCTTGCCGCGCTCGGCGCGGTCATCGTCATCGTGATTGCCCTGGTGGCCATTGGCCGCGAGTCCTTCACGCTCGGCGCGCAACCGAAGCAGGCGTTGTTCGATCTCGAGGAGGCGGTCACCTTCGTCGCCGATCGTCTGCCTGACGAGGTGACAGCCGTGCTCACCTTCGACGACGTCCGGTCGATCCTGCGCTGGCACCTGGAATACCTCCGGGACCGGGGCGTGCCGGTACGGCGTGACCAGACCGAGGGCGGCCCGGTGGTGGTCGAGGACGACG
>JBEEGD010000177.1:0-10004 GCA_041166685.1 Acidimicrobiaceae bacterium
AGCGACCCGGTGAGCACGACGGCGTAGTCACGCAGCGCGCCCTCGATCGACACATACTCATCGAGCACGTCGTCGAGCACGGCCTGAGGATCGCGATCGAGTGGGTTGCCCCAACCGCCGCCGCCGCCGTAGTCGTAGTTGAGCTTCTGACCGGCGGCCATCGGTACCCAGTCGGCCGTGTGCTTCACAACGAACGGGTCGTCGGACTCGTAACGGATCGTGAGCTTGTTCGGCGCGCCGGGCTTGCCGCCGCAGATGCCCGGCATCGGGTACTTCATGCCGACGACATACGTGTACACCTTGGCGTCGACTCGAACTTCCTTCACGTAGTGGCTGCCGCAGAGCCCGCGCCACTGGCCGGGGCCACCGGAGTCGGTGCGGTAGTCGCGCTCCCATTGCACGTGCGGATACAAACTCTCGTTGATCTCGGCTGTGGCCTTCCACAGGTTCCCGAACGCTGCGGCCTGCGCGCCCCACGCGTCCATGCCGCGCGCCGCATTGCACCAACCGGCGTAGACCTCGGCTGAGTGGTCGGTGAACGATTGACCGGTGCGCGGATCGATGCCGACGATGATCGTGGGAATGCCGGTCTTGTACGTCTGCGGGACGGCCTTGTCCGGGAGCACGTTCTGCATCGCGACCGCGATGACCTCGCCGACGTCGGCGCCTGGATGGTGCGTGCCCGCGGAGACCGGCTTGCCCGGCGGAGGGTTCAACACGCAACCAGGCGGAACGATCAATTCGATCGCGTCGAAGAAGCCTTCGTTCTTCGGGATCTCCGGGTCCATCATCGCGGCGATCTGGGCAATCGTGTACCCGCGCGTGTTCCCGTACGTCGACCACGCCTGTAGCTCTGGCCGCGTGTCGCTGCCCGTGTAGTCGATGATCAACCGGTCGCCGGCGACGGTGATCTTCGCGTGCAGGTGCACGTCGAGGTTGCCGAGCGGATCGTGATCGACGTACGCGTCGGCCTCGTACGATCCGTCGGGCCACGCTCTGACTTCCTCACGGAACCGTCGGGCGGCGTAGTCGATCATGTAGTCGACTGATTCTTCGACGACGCGCGGGGTGTAGCGGTCGATGATGTCGCCGAGCCGGTGGGCCGCCAGCTGGGCGGCGCCGATCTGGGCGCGCAGGTCTCCGATGTAGTCGGGCAGGCGGTTGTTGGTCGCCAGCGCGTAGAGCACATCGCGTCGCTCCTCGCCGCGATCGACGACCTTCACGACCGGCCAGCGGACGCCTTCGCCCCAGATGTCGTTGGCGGTGACGTTGTAGCCACCGGGTACCGCGCCTCCCGTGTCGCCGTGATGGCACTGGATCGAGGCGATGAGCACCATGCGCCGTTGGCCCGTGATCGGGTCGTCGGCGTAGACGGGTGCGAAGACGTTGTAGTCGGGGAGATGGCCGCCGCCGTGATACGGGTCGTTGGCGCAGAACACGTCGCCTTCGCGGAACTCCCCCGGGCCCAGGAAGTCGAGGGCGAAGCGCACCGGCAGCGTCGACGTGAGCATGAACTGCGGGATGCCGACCGAGAGCGCGGCGAGGCGGCCGCGGGCATCGAGGATCGTGGCGTTGCGCTCGTTCGACTGGTTCAGAATCGGCGTCGTCGCGGTGCGGGAGACGTAGGTGGCCATCTCGAAGCACACGGTTTCCATGCACGACCGCACCACTTCGGCGGTGACCGGATCGACCGTTGGGTTGGTGGCCAAGCGGTCGCGCCGACCGGCCAACTGCACGAGATCGACGTTCATCTGCACCCCCTGACGTCGTTGCGAGCGTAACGGCCAGCCTACCTGACGCCCGTGTCAGGTACGAGGTGTAGGTTGCCTGACGCCATGAACGACGTGAGAGCGCGGAATCGTGCGCTGGCTCGCCGCCTCGGCTACGGCAAGCCACCCGACGACGTTCCTGCTCCGTCAACCGGAAACCTGCGCTCGACCGAGCAGATCGTGGAACGCGCCCTGGTGCTCAATGTCGTCATCAGTTGTGCGTACGGGCTGCCGACCCTGGCTGCGCTCGAGTGGCTCCGCCACCATGACCTGCTCGACCGGTTGACAGAGGGCGAGCGCGAGTTCCTCGTGGACATCTCCGAGGGTCTCCGCGTCGAGGAGCTCTCGCGCAAGCTCGAAGTCGAGGCGCTGTTCGCGCTGCTGTGGGCGCTGTCACTTGTCGACGAGCTGGACTTCGACCGCGGTTGCGGCGACCACGTCGCACGCGTGATGCCCGACATCGAGGCGGGTCAGGACGCGTCCGAGCTGAGTGCGGACGCGAAGTTGCGCGACCCCGATGAGCTCTACGCCGCCCTCGACCTCGCGACGGTGTTGGCGTCCGCCATCGGCGATGAGGACTTACAGCTCGGACTTTCGCCCGGCGACGTCGAGCCCTACGTGGTGTGGGAACGCCGCCGCGCCCTCGCCTGGATCCACGGCGCCGAATGGTGACCCCCGCGACCGGCGAAATCCCACTCATCCGTACACAAAAATGTGTACGGATGAGTGGGAATTGCAGCGACCTAGGTCGGCATCAGGTGTCTCGCGCCGTAGAGGGGGAGGTCGAAGGTCGACACCATGCCCGGCGGTGCGGCGCACACTGCCGGGACCGCGTTGAGCAGGCGCATCGCGGTGCCGATGAGCCCACCGGTGTTGTGGTCGCCGTCCTCGCCTTCCATCTCGAGGTCGACCGTGAAGGACGGGGAGCCCTTGATCTCGATCCGGTAGCCGTTGCCCTGCGGCCACTCAGGAGCGACCGAGTCGTCGAGGCGCGTCACGTGCTCGATCACGATCGCGGGACGGCCGCCCACCATGCCCTGCACCTCGAAACGCAGTCCGGCCATCGTGCCTGCCGGCACGTCGCCGACGGCCAGCTTCACATCGTGATCGAGCGACGCCTTCTCATGGGTTTCGCGGATCTCGTCGATCTCGACGCCCAACGATTCGGCGATCTGGCCGATCACGCCGCCCCATGCATACGACAGCGCGCCGGGAAACAACAGCAGGGGCGTGTGGTCGAGCGGCTGCGCGAACCCCATGGTGCCGAACAGCACCTCGGGCTGGTCGTACGTGTCGTAGTTCAGGATCTCCATCACGCGCACCGTGTCGACCCGCTCGCACGCGCTCGTCAACGCGATGGGGATGAGGTCGTTGGCGAATCCCGGGTCGATGCCCGAGAAGAAGCACGTCGTCCCGCCCTCGCGGCAGGCGGCCTCGAGTCGCTCCACCATCGCCTTGTCCGCGGTCTTCGGATGCAGCAGCTGCACCATCGACGACGACACGACGTTGGCGCCCGAGGCCAGGATGCGCTCGATGTCGTCGATGGCCTCCCATGGCCGCAAGTCGGCAGTTGCGGTGTAACAGACACAGTCGGCGTTCAACGCAAGAAGCGCATCGACGTCGCTGGTCGCGATCACCCCGGTGGCGGGAAGATCACCCAGGTCTCCGGCGTCCCGGCCGGCTTTGTCCGCACTGTGCACCCAGAGCCCGACGAGGTCGAGATCGGGATGCCGGATGATGGCGCGGAGGGCATGGATGCCCACGTGGCCGGTACTCCACTGGATCACACGAAGAGCCATCGCCGGACGGTAGCTGACGGTCCGTCAGATTTCTTCCGGAAGTACCCTGACCAGGGGGTTCGGCCCACCGTGTCGAATGTTGGAATGAACACACGGGAAGGGAGAGGGGCGTGACGGGGGCGTCGGTGCGACGAGTGCTATCGCGCGCGTGCTTCGGCGCGGCTGCGATCGCCTTCGTGGCCGCGGCCATCCCTTCCGGTGCCGGTGCCCAGTCCGTTGCCGCGCGACCGAAGATCTTCAGCACGAAGACCAACGCGATCGGCGTCGACTATGTCCCGGACCAGGAAGGCGGGCTCACCCCGATCAAGGACACGTTCCACATGCAGTTCGTGACGGGCGTGTCCTCGATGAGCTCGTCGAATGGGCCCGCGGCGAAGGCGACCGTCGCCGACCCAGGCAACGGCGCAACGCAGGGGCCGGCCGCTGCGTGCCCGGTGTTCGGCGGCGGGGCCCCTCCCGAAGTTCAACCGATCCTCGCGGCGTGCGCGACCGCGAAGTGGCCCTTCATGGCGCAGGCCGACCCGGGTCGCAACCCCGACAAGAGCACCGAAGGTTCTCTCGGTTTCGGTGAACCGACCGGGCAGTTGGACGGTGAGGGGGGCGCTGCGCACGCGCACGTCGGCGACGATGGCACGTCGTCAACGGATGCCACGATGAGCGGCTTGCGCATCGCGCCCGCGCCCGGGGGGTCGCCTACCGGGCTTCCATTGCCCCCCGACGTGTCGAAGGCGCTCACGGACGCGAACGGTGGCGTACCCGTCGACCCGGCCCTCTTCACCGTCGGTTCCATCCAGTCGACGACAGCCAACCTGTTCGAGGGTTCGACCGCGGTCTCACATGCGGAGTCTCGGCTCAACGGCGTCCGATTCATCGGTGGACTCGTGACGATCGACTCCATCACCTCGATCGCCGACGTGCACTTCACGGCCGACGGCGACGCGGTGGGGACGTCATCGACGACGGTGCAAGGCGCGAAGCTCCTCGGTAGTCCGGCGACGATCGACGACAAGGGCATCCATCCGGACGGCAACTCCGACGTCGGCACGGAAGCACTCAAGCAATCAGGCCTGTCAATACGACTCGTCGGCGCCACGAACGGCCCTGACAAGGGCTTCATGGCCGCCCAGTCGCAAGGCGTCGTCGTCGACTTCACCCGTGACGTCAACACAGGGCTCTCGCTCCCGCCCCCTCCGCCGAACCCGATCACCCAGACCTCGCCGGCCCTCGACGGCACGTACTTCGTGCGCTACAACCTCGCGTCCGTCTCGAGTCGAGCCCTCGCTCGCAACCTCACGTCGTCGACGAAGTCGTCCGGGTCGGGCGGGTTCATCCCGAGCGTTTCGGCGATTCCCCCAAGTGGCGCTGGTAAGCCGAGCGGCTTCACGGGTGGAACAGTGACCGCCCCCGCGGCGGCGCTCGCACCTGCTTCGGGCGATGGTGGCGACACCGGGACCAAACCCACCTTCTTCGGCGTCAACTTCGATCTGCGATGGCTGTATCTCGCGTTCACGCTTGCCGGGTTCGGAATGTGCATCGCGCCACGGCTCGTGCTTCCGGCGCGGCTACCGGGCTTGCGAAAAGCCTGACAAGGAGTATTCATGGCAATCGAGTCCGACCGCCCTCTCGACGACGAGCTTCCCGACCCCGCGCTGTTCTGGCGATGGGTCGGGAAGGCAACCCGCCCCGTCATCGGCTGGGTGCTGCTCGCCCTCTCGGCACTCTTCATCCTGATCGGTTGGATCGGTGTCTCCGGCACACCGATCGTGGCGAAGCAAATTCCCTACGTCGTGTCGGGAGGCATCGCGGGGGTCTTCCTCGCAGTGTTCGGCGCGTACTTCCTCGGAACCGAGGAGCTTCGCAAGGACTCGGGCCGGCTCGACCGGCTCGAGCGCATGGTCGACGAGCTCCACGCCGCGTTGCTGACACGCGACGACGCCCCGACCTCCTCCGAGAGTTCCGACACCGGCGAGGCGGGCACCAACGGTCAGGCGTTCGTCGTGCTCACCGGGTCGGACATGTATCACCGACCTGATTGCGCGATGGTCGCCGCGAAACCGAACTCGGCCGTGCTCGCGCCGTCCACGATCAAGCGACGTCACCTGACGCCGTGCGCGCTGTGCGAGCCATTGCTGGCCGACGCCCTCTAGCTGCCTGTGCACTACGTCCAGATCATCCTCATCGGCATCTTTGCCGGGTCGGTGTATGCCATCGGAGGCACGGGCATCGTGCTCACCTACAAGGCGACTGGCGTGTTCAACCTCGCGCACTTCACGATCGGGCTCTTCGCGGCGTACCTGTTGTGGCAGATGAACGGGGTGTGGGGCATCCCGCTGTGGATCTCCGCGCCGTTCGTCCTGCTCATCGTCGGCCCGGGCATCGGTGTGCTGCTCGAGCGCTTCGTCTTCCGGTCCCTGCAGCGTCGCCGCGCGAGCACTTCCGAGAAGCTCGTCGCCAACCTCGGCGTGCTCGTGCTGTTCCTTGGACTCGTCAACGTCATCTGGGGCGGCGAGGTCAAGGGCAACAGCAAGCAGCCGGTGCCGCGCCTTTGGCCACAGCACCGATACGAGGTCGGCAGCATCGGATTCGACACACAGCAGGTGGCGTTCCTCCTGGCCGTCGTTCTCGTCGCGGTCGCGCTCTACGTCCTGCTGCGGTTCACGTTCCTCGGTACGCAGATCCAGGCCGTGGTCGACCGCCGTGAGCTGGCGGAGCTGTCGACCATCGACGCCAACCGCGTCGCGATGATCGCGTGGGCCATCGGCTGCGGCCTCGCGGCACTCACTGGTGTGCTGCTGGCCGGGCGCGACTCGGTGCTCGAACCGATTCGCATCATCTTCTTCGGCATCGAGATGCTCGGGGTCGCCGTCGTCGCTCGACTCGTGAGCCTCCCGATCGCGCTCGCGTCCGGACTGCTGTTGTTCGGCGCGACACACGACTTGCTGGACACCTTCGATCCATTCGGCTCGACCGGCGTACTGCACGACTACTACCGCCAGCTCGTGAGCAACTGGTCGGTCGTCATCTTGTTCGTCGCGCTGATCGCGTACCGCAAGCTCGACGAACTCGGCGAGTCGGTACCGACCGGCCAAGGCATCGTCGCTGCCGACATCGGCCGGCGCACCGGACTGCGACCGACCAATGTGATCGGCGTGCTCGCCGTTGCCGCAGCCGCGATGGCGCTGCCGTTGTTCCTCAGCGACATCAACATGAGCTACGCGCAGCAGATGGTCGGACTGCTCGTGATCTTCACCTCGGTCGTGTGCATCACCGGGTTCTCCGGTCACATCTCGTTGGGGCAGGCATCGATCGCCGGTCTGGGAGCATTCTTCACCGCGAGGGCGGTCAACGGGCTGCACCTGCCGGTGATCATCGCGATGCTGGTGGGAGCAAGCGTGGCGATGTTCGCGGGTCTGCTCGCCGGCTTCCCCGCGTTGCGCCGCAAAGGGCTGTTCCTCGGCCTGACCACGCTCGGCCTCGGTCTGCTCATCGACCGGCTCGTGTTCAATTCCGATCTGTTCTCCGGAGGCGGCACGAGCGGACTCGTCGTGCACCGACCCTCGCTCTTCGGGCTCGAGCTCTCCTCGCCCAAGAGCTTCTACTTCTTCGAATTGGTGGTCGCCGCGCTCGCGCTCTTGCTGGCGAACAACCTTCGTAGTGGTCGGCTCGGCCGCATCCTCGGCGCGATGCGCGACTCGGAAACTGCCGCGAAAGCCATCGGCATCGACCTGCGCCGCTACAAGCTCTTCATCTTCGCCGGCAGTTCGTTCATCGCCGGCCTTGGTGGCGCGCTGCTGTCGATGGCCAATGGCGCGTGGGATGTCAACCAGTTCAACCCGGTGTTCAGCTTGTTCTGGTTCGTGGCCATCACCGTTGCCGGTGTCTCGAGCCTCGGCGGCGCGGTACTGGCCGCGATCATCTACGTGATGCTGCCGCTGGCCATCAACCAGACCATTCAGGCGTCGGTGTTCTTCCTGGGCGTGGCCGCGCTGTTCCTCGGGCGCCTGCCCGGCGGACTCATCGGGTTGCTGCGCCGCATCCCGGTCTGGATCACCGCCGCGGCTCGCAAGGAGTACGAGGAGATCCAGCGGCAGGCCGCGGAACCGGTACCGGAGCCCGCGGCTGGTCTTCGGCCGACGGCGTTCGCTCGTGACGTGCTGGCCCGGGCAAACGGCAACGGGACAGCCGCGTCGAAGAAGGTGGCCAAGTGACCGGGCCGCGCCATGGCCTTCTCGTTGCGACTGAGATCTCGAAGCGATTCGGTGGCCTCGTTGCCGTCAATGCGGTTTCGCTCGACGTGCCACCGGACCAGATCACTTCGCTCATCGGCCCGAACGGAGCGGGCAAGACGACGTGCTTCAACGCGCTCACGGGTCTGGACAGGCCCGACACCGGAACCGTGCACCTTGCCGGTCGCGACATCACCCGCCTCGAGACGTTCGCTCGGGCGCGGCTCGGTATGGGCCGCACGTTCCAGCGGCTCGAGGTCTTCACCGGGATGACCGTCCGCGACAACCTCCAAGTGGCCGCCGAGGTGGCGCTCGACCGTCATGCGTGGCGCGACGCGTTCACGTTCCGCCATCGCACGCTGCCCGAGGTGCGCCGGGTCGTCGACGAGGTGCTCGAGCTTGTCGGTATCCGTTCCGTCGCCCGCGAGATGGCGGCGTCGCTTCCCACCGGCACGCTGCGGCTGGTGGAGCTGGCCCGCGCCCTGTGCACGCAACCCACGGTGTTGTTGCTCGACGAACCGAGCAGTGGACTCGACACGCGGGAGACGCTCGAGTTCCAGCGGGTGCTGCGCGTCGTGGCGGAACGGGGGATGGCGGTGCTGCTGATCGAGCACGACGTCGAGCTGGTGATGGCCGTCTCGAACTGGATCTACGTGTTGGACTTCGGCTCACTGATCGCGGAGGGCACTCCCAATGACGTGCGGGCCGATCCTGCGGTGCTCGCCGCGTATCTCGGTACCGACGAAAACGACGTGAACGATGCAAGCGCTCGAGCTTGACCGCGTCGTGGCCGGTTACGGCCGCGTCGAGATCCTCCATGGCGTGTCCCTCGCCGTACCGGAGGGCGCCGTCGTTGCGCTGTTGGGGCCGAACGGCGCCGGGAAGACCACGACCTTGCGGGCGATCTCAGGAACGGTCGCTTGCACGAAGGGCACGATCCGCCTCGATGGCCGCCGCATCAGTCGTGACTCCGCCAGCGCGATCGCCCGGCGCGGCGTGGCACTGATTCCCGAGGGCCGCGGCATCTTTCCCTCCCTCAGCGTGCGCGACAACATGGAAATCGCCGTCCGGTCTGCGCCGGGCTCGTCGGCCCGCCAACGGCGCGAGGGGTTCGAGCGGATCGTCGCGACGTTCCCTCGGTTGGGCGAGCGGCTCGGTCAACCCGCCGGCACCCTCTCCGGCGGAGAGCAGCAGATGCTGGCGCTCGGCCGAGCACTCGTTGCCCGGCCCCGCGTGTTGATGATGGACGAGATCTCGATGGGTTTGGCACCGATCGTCGTCGATCAGCTCTTCGAGACGGTCGCGGCATTACGTGCCGACGGCACGACGATCCTGTTGGTCGAGCAGTACCTCACTCACGCGTTGCAGCTGGCCGACATCTGTTACGTGATGGCCAAAGGCGAGGTCGTGTTCGCGTGTGAGCCCCACGAGCTCGCCGACCCGGCTGTCGTCAGCCGCTATCTCGGCGTGAGCGCGACCTAATCGCCGCGGTCACTCGCCCTGGTCGGGAAGCGCCAGGTTCCGTCGTAGCACTGTCCGCCAGGCGGGGTGCGTTGTACCCAGCCGCCTTTGTCGTCCTGCCACTGCGCGATGGCCGTGCAGTCGCCCGTGTCGAGACCCCGATTCTGCTCGAGTTCCTGGGCGTAGATCGACGGAGAGTCGACGACCTGGTAGTCGATGGGAATGGACAGCCCGTTGGCGGTGTACTTCTTCAGCCCTCGCAGCCAGTCTTCGAGGCCGTTGCGCGTGGGCGCCGCGCCCATCGTGTCGAGCGCCTCCGCGAGGACCTTGCCGGCCATCCATCCTTCGAGTGACCACTGGTGGAGCGGTGCCCCCGGCTGGTAGGTGTCGAACGCCGTGCGGAACTCGTCGACGGCCGGATTGCTGCGGTCGTCGTAGCTCATTGTGTTTCCGGCGATGTAGATCGAGTTGCGGCACACGTCGGAGAAGTCCGTGCCGATCTCGTCGCCGTAGGACACCACCGTCGACACCTTGGCCTTCACCGTGAGGCCGTAGCGCTGCATGGTGTCGCACAACTTGCGGTTGGTGCCGTCGTCGATGACATCGAGGATCATGTCGGTGCCGTTGTTCTTCATGTCCTGGACGGCTTGGTCGAAGTTGGGGTTTGCGAAGTTGACGTCGTACCCGGTGACCTCGAACCCCTCCAACTCCAGGCCCTTCTTCACGAACGCTCCTGCGTCGGCGGAGAT
>JBEEGD010000178.1:0-5265 GCA_041166685.1 Acidimicrobiaceae bacterium
CGCTGATCAAGATCCTCGCCGGCTTCCACGAGCCCGACGAGGGCGAGCTGCTGATCGACGGCGAGCCAGTTCGGCTGCCGCTGGCGACAGGACAGTTTCGTGAGCTCGGCATGAGCTTCGTCCACCAGGACCTCGGCCTCGTCGAATCGCTGAGCGTGCTCGAGAACCTGCGCGTGGCGGAGATCGCCGCATCGCGGTCGCGCTTCGGGATCTCCTGGCGGCGCGAACGCGCGCGGGCGCGCGCCACCTTCGAGCGGTACGGCGTCCGCATCGACCCGAGCGCAGGCGTGGCCGAGCTCAAGCCCGTCGAGCGCGCGCTGCTCGCGATCGTGCGCGCGCTCGAGGAGATCAGATCGGTCGGTCGCGGGCACGGGTTGCTGATCCTCGACGAGCCCACGGTGTTCTTGCCGAGGGAAGGCGTTGAGCGTCTGTTCGCACTCGTGCGGGAGGCGGCAGCCGAAGGCCACAGCATCCTCTTCGTCTCGCACGATCTCGACGAGGTGCGCGAGATCACAGACCGCGTCACCGTGCTGCGTGACGGTGCGCTCGTCGGCACCGTCGTGACGAACCAGACCAGTGAGACCACCTTCGTCGAGATGATCATCGGCCGCCAGTTGGCGAGACTTGCCGACGCGCGCCACGCCGACCTGACCGACAAGCGTGTCGGTGTCGCCGTCGACGGACTATCCGGCGCGAGCTTGCGAGATGTCACGTTCGCGATGCACGAGCGCGAGGTGGTCGGTGTGACCGGCCTGATCGGCTCCGGCTTCGAAGAGGTTCCGCATCTCCTCTTCGGCGCGCGGCAGGCGACCGCCGGCCGGCTGACGATCCACGGTGTCGCGCACGATCTGACGCGGCTGACGCCTGCCGCCGCGATCGTCGCTGGTCTGGCGCTGATCCCGGCCGACCGCAAGAACGACGGCAGCGTCGGCTCGCTGCCCGTCGAGGAGAACGTCGCGCTCCCTGTGCTCGATCGCTACTTCACCGGCGCGATGCTCGATCGCGGCCGGATGCGCAGGGAGACAGCCAGGCTGACCCGCGAGTTCGACGTACGTCCGAACGACCCGTCGCTGCCCTACGGCGCGCTCAGCGGCGGGAACCAGCAGAAGGCGCTGCTCGCGAAGTGGTTCCAGACCGAGCCCCGCCTGCTGCTGCTCGATGAGCCGACGCAAGGCGTCGACGTCGGCGCACGCCAGCAGATCTACGAGCTGATTCGTGCCGCGGCGCAGGAACGCGGCATACACGTGCTCTGTGCAAGCTCCGACTACGAGCAGTTGTCGTCGCTCTGTGATCGCGTGATCGTCTTCGGCCGCGGGCGCGTGTGGCGCGAGCTCGTCGGCGAGGAGGTGACCAAGGACAGGATCATCGAGCAGTGCTACGCCGCGATGGCTGCCGAGGCCGCGGGCGTGGTCGCGTGAGCGAAGCGGCGCCGGCCCGCCCGGCGACGGAAGCCCAGCGCCAACGGCTGGCCGACTTCGCGGAGCGTTACGCGCTGCTCGGGGTGTGGGGCGTCACGTGCGTCGTCTTCGGGATCCTGCGCCCCGACACGTTTCTGACGACGTCGAACTTCACGACGATCTTCGGCTCGCAGGCGATCCTGGTCGTCCTGACCTTGGCGTTGCTCGTGCCGCTGACGGCCGGCGACTACGACCTTTCGGTCGCTGCAACCCTCACGCTCGCGAGCATGACGCTCGCAATCCTCAACGTGAACCACGGCTGGCCGATCGGCGGCGCGATCGCAGCAGCTCTCGTCGTCGGGTTGATCGTCGGCGCGATCAACGGTGCGCTCGTTGTCCTGCTGGAGATCGACTCGCTGATCGCGACGCTCGGTACGTCGACCTTCATAGCCGGCGTCGTTCTCTGGATGAGCAACTCCCAGACGATCAGCGGCATCTCCGACCACCTGATCAACCTCGTCGTCGTCGACCGGTTCCTCGGGATCCCCCTCGAGTTCTACTACGGCATCGCCCTCGGCCTGGTGCTGTTCTACGTCTTCGAGTTCATGCCCGTCGGCCGCCGGCTGCTGTTCGTGGGCCGCGGTCGCAGCGTCGCTCGTCTGAGCGGGATCCGTGTCGGGCGCGTGCGCTGGAGCGCATTCGTCGTCTCCGGGCTGATCAGCGCGTTCGCGGGTGTGCTCTATGCGGGAACACTCGGGTCCGCCGACCCGACCTCGGGGCTGAGCTTCCTCCTGCCGGCCTTCGCCGCGGCGTTCCTTGGTGCGACGACGATCATGCCTGGGCGCTTCAATCCGATCGGCTCGATCGCCGCGGTGTACTTCCTCGTCACGGGGATCACCGGGCTACAGCTGCTCGGCGTGCAGACGTTCGTGCAGCAGCTCTTCTACGGCGGCGCACTCGTGCTGGCCGTCGCGCTCTCGCAGTTCGCGCGCCGTCGTGACGCGCGTGCGAGCGAATGACGCACGTCGCTCCGACCGGCTTCCAGGTCGAGATCTTCCGAGGTGAGCAGCGCGCCTGGATCGTCGAGGTTGGCGGTGGCCTGCGGCGGTACGCGGTCGACGGACGCGAAGTCGTCGACGGCTACGCGGAACAGGAGCTCTGCAGGTCGGGTCGCGGCCAGTGTCTGCTGCCGTGGCCGAATCGGATTCGCGACGGTAAGTACGAATTCGCCGGCCTGCCGCAGCAGTTGGCGTTGACGGAGCCGAGCAAGCACAACGCCATCCACGGTCTGGTTCGCTGGGCGAACTGGACCTTGTCGGAACGCGACACCGACCGCGTCACGATGACGCGCATGCTGCATCCGCAACCCGGATACCCGCACTCGCTGGAGCTCGCGATCGCCTACCGTCTCGACGGCGACGGTCTCAGCGTCGAGACGACGGCGACCAACGTGGGCCCGTCAGTCTGTCCGTTCGGCACCGGTGCGCATCCGTACTTGGCGGCAGCAACGCCGACGGTCGATGCAGCGCTCCTACAGGCGCCCGGCCGAACGCGCTTGATCTCGGATGCGCGCGGCATCCCCACGGGCCGCGAGCCGGTGGAGGGGACGCTCTACGACTTCAACGAGGCACGGCCGATCGGCGATTTGCAGCTCGACACCGCTTTCACCGACCTCGACCGCGACGACGACGGAACTGCACGCGTGCACTTCGACCGGACGACGCTGTGGCTCGGTGAGCAGTACACCCATCTGATGCTCTTCACCGGCGACCCGTTGCCCGACGTGAATCGTCGCGCGCTTGCAGTCGAGCCGATGACGTGCGCACCCAATGCGTTTCAGAGCGGCGACGGGCTGCTCACGCTGGCATGTGGTGAGTCGTTCAGTGCCCGCTGGGGAATCCAAACGAGGTGACAGGACCCCGCTCGCGCGCGATCAAGCGGTTCCTGTGATCAGCCGTATCTGCCCGCGGATCTCGCCACGCATGTTCTTCTTCGTGTGCACGTCGACGTAGGCCCCGCCGCTCTTGATCGCGCGCACGAGACCCGCCGACAACGATTGGCTTCCGCGCATTTCCGCCTTGCACGGGTTGCAGAGCGTTGCTGCAACCGGTCCGGACTTGCCGAGCCTCCCACGGTGGATGTGCGCCTGTAACGCTCTTCCACTCAGGTGCGTGAACGTGAGGCGCCAGCTGAGCCTGGAAGCCGACCCGGAGAGCTTGAGCGTTGCGCTGAAGGTGCCGACCGCCGCCCGAACCGGGACCGACTGGGGCGGTTTCTGTTGCAGCACATCGAGCGCGGCGTTCAACCCGTAGGTCTCGTCATGGCCCGCAGCGGGGCCGACGCCTGGCGTGACGAGCACACTCACCACGACGATCGTGGCGCTCAGCAGGTGTTTTCTTACCGGCACGGTGCTCACTCTAGACATCGTCCCCGAACTGCGATATCACGAACGTATCGGAGCAACTTGAAGGTGTTCAAGGGCGTTTCTGTGACGCGATCGAGTAGGCGAGGGGCGCCCCGTTGCGAAGGTCGGCGGCTCCGAGTTGCGGTTGTCGTGCTGGCTGTGACGACCTTCCTCCTCGCCGGCGCCGCACCCGCAGCAGTGACGTTGACGCGGTTGAGTACTGATCCGTTTTCGAATGCTTCGAGTCAGCATCGGTCTCAGGTTGAGCCTGATTCGTTTGCGTTTGGTTCGACGGTTGTGGCGGCGTTTCAGAGTGGGCGTTTCTTCAATGGTGGTGCGTCGGGTATCGGTTGGGCGACTTCGACGAATGGTGGGGCGAGTTGGTCGGGCGGCTTTTTGTCTGGTGTGACGAAGTATTTCGGTGCGGGCCCGTTTGATCGTGCGAGTGATCCGTCTGTTGCCTATGACGCGCGGCATGGTGTGTGGTTGATTCAGTCGTTGGGGATCGGCGAGTCGCCTTCGGTGGTCGGGAAGGCGGTGTTGGTGAATCGCTCGACGAATGGTGGGTCGAGCTTTGCGGGCCCGGTGACGGTCGCGTCGGGTGGTTTTCTGGATAAGAACTGGCTTGTCTGTGACAATTTCTCGGCCAGCCCGTTTTACGGTCGTTGCTACAGCCAGTGGGATGATGTGACGGATTCGGGCCGGGTGAAGATGAGCACGTCGGTTGATGGTGGGTTGACGTGGGGGCCGGCGCGTAACTCGGGTGACAATGTCTCGGGGTTGGGGGGCCAGCCGGTGGTGCAGCCGAACGGGCAGGTGATCGTGCCGTTGTTGAGCTCGTCGGCGACGTCGATTCTTTCTTTCCGGTCTGTTGATGGTGGTGCGAGTTGGCGGGCAACGGTGCAGGTTGCGGCGATCCAGGAGCATGCGGTTGCGGGTGGGTTGCGGACGGAGCCGTTGCCTTCGGCGGAGGTTGATGGGGCGGGCCACGTCTTTGTTGTGTGGCAGGACTGCCGCTTCCGTGTTTCGTGTGCGTCGAACGACATCGTGATGGCCTCGACGACGCAGGCGGGCTATCCGACCTGGTCGGGTGTCTCGCGGGTCCCGATCGATCCGGTGGCGAGCACGGTTGATCACTTCATCCCGGGCTTGGCGGTTGATCCGGCGAGCGCGGGTGCGACGGCGAGGTTGGCGCTTGCCTACTACTACTATCCGCAGGCTGGTTGCACTGCTGCGACCTGTCAGCTGGATGTTGGTTTTGTCTCTTCGAGTGATGGTGGCGCCAGTTGGGGTGCCTCGACGCAGCTGGCGGGGCCGATGTCGTTGTCCTGGCTCGCCAACACAGACCAGGGGCGGATGGTCGGCGATTACATCTCGACCTCGTTTGTCGGCGGGGTCGCCCGTCCGGTCTTCGCGCTCGCCGGGCCGCCTACCGGCACCACACTCGACGAAGCCATCTACACG
>JBEEGD010000179.1:0-5284 GCA_041166685.1 Acidimicrobiaceae bacterium
GTCCCGATCTGTCCAACAGTTGTTGCCGATAGGTGCCATCATGTTTGGCGATGGACCTCCGTCAGTTGGGCGCCTTGATCGCCGTCGCCGACCACCGCTCGTTCTCGGCGGCGGCCCGTGCCCTGCATACGGTCCAGTCGAACGTGTCGACCCACGTTGCCCGCCTCGAACGGGAGCTCGGCGTCACCCTGGTCGATCGAGCGAGCGGCCACCTGACCGCCGAAGGCGACGCCGTCGTCGAGCGGGCGCGGCGCATCCAGCTCGAGCTCGAAGCCCTCGTGGCCGACGTCGCGGCAGTGAACAGCGAGATCTCCGGGGTGGCCCGAATCGGCGTCATCGGCACGACCGCTCGTTGGCTCGTGCCGCCGCTGCTCGAAGCGATGGCCGCGGAGTACCCGCGCGTGCGCGTGATGGTGGTCGACGCGACCACGACCTCATTGCTCCCCCAGGTGCACAGCGGCCAGCTCGATCTGGCCGTGCTCGCGCTGCCGGTCCATGATCCCGACGTCGATTCTGATCTGCTGTTCGAGGAGGAGTTGCTGGTGATCGCGCCCGTCGATCATCCGCTCGCCCAAGAGGAGCGGGTGACGCTCGCCCAACTCAGCGAACACGACCTGTTGCTCGAGCCTCCCGGCACGGCGTTCCGCGACGATCTCGACGCCCAGGCGAGCGTGGCTGGCGTCACCCTCACGACCAAGGCTGAGGTGGACGGCATGCGGCTCGTCGCGTCGCTCGCCTTCGAAGGGTTCGGTGCGGCCGTGCTGCCCGCGTCGGCTGCACCGCGCGAGTCCACGGCCACGGCACGTTGGAAGGTGGTCGGGCTCGACGGTCTGACGCGACGTTCGGTCGGGCTCGTCCGTCGGCGCCGCGGTTTGCCCTCCGCGCCAGCGCGGGCGTTGACAGAGGTCCTTCGCCGAACCGTCGCGGCGCAAACCGAGCTCCAGCCCGGCATCTACGGCGCGGCGAAGTGACCGCGACGAGTGTCCCGCTTCGCGGCGGTGTGCCCGGCGCGGTGAGCGCGGGGCGCGCGCTGCTCGGCGAACGCGAAGTGGTGCTCGCGCGGTGCGATCCCGCGGTCCGGTTGGGGGCACTCACGCCCGCCGACGGCGAGACGCTGGCGGATGCCTCGGCGCACGCGCTCGAGGCGCGGTTGCCGCTCGTCATCACGATCGCATCGAGCGGAGCGGACGTCACGGAGGGATTGGCCGCAAGCTTCGGCTGGGGAATCGCGGCCCGCGCCATCACCATCTGCTCGGGCGTGGTCCCGGTCCTCATGGTCGCTCACGGCCCGGCCGTGTCGGGTCCCGCCCTCCTTCTCGGCCTGGCCGATCACGTCGTGATGACCACCGACGCCTATGCCTTCGTGAGCGGACCGCAGATGGTCCACCAGATCACCAACGTGGTCGTCGACACCGACGAACTCGGCGGGGCCGGCGTTCACGCGTCCATGACCGGGCTCGCCGCCCTCGTCGTACCCGACATCGATGCTGCCCTCGATGCGATCGCCGCGTTGCTCACGCTGCTGCCATCGCATGTCGACGA
This sequence comes from Acidimicrobiaceae bacterium, assembly GCA_041166685.1. Lineage (GTDB taxonomy): Bacteria > Actinomycetota > Acidimicrobiia > Acidimicrobiales > JACDCH01 > DASUCS01. The sequence continues at coordinate 1,543 of JBEEGD010000179.1, forward strand.
GCTGCCGCCTCACCTCGCCACCGACGACCCGGTCGACCGTCTGACGCCAGAGCTCCGATCGCTGATCCCGTCGACGAGCACCGGCAGCTACGACGTGCGCGACGTCATCGCCGCGATCGTCGACGATGGCGACCTGCTCGAGCTCCGCGGTCGGTGGGCGCCGAACCTCGTGACCGCGTTTGCCACCGTTGCCGGTCACCCGATCGGAGTCGTGGCGAACCAGCCGCAATCCATTGCCGGCACGCTCGACATCCCGGCTTCGCAAAAGGGCGCTCGCTTCGTCGCTTTCTGCGACGCGTTCAACATCCCGCTGCTGACGCTGATCGACACGCCAGGTTTCTACCCGGGCAAGGACCTCGAATGGCGAGGCATGATCCGCCACGGAGCCCAGTTGGCGTTTGCCTACGCCAGGGCCACGGTGCCGCGGATCGCGATCGTGTTGCGCAAGGCCTACGGCGGCGCCTACATCGTCATGGATTCGCGCGACATGGGAAGCGATGTCTACCTGGCCTGGCCCAGCGCGGAAGTGGCGGTGATGGGAGCCAAAGGCGCGGTAGAGATCCTCCATCGAAAGGCCACCGACGAACAGCGCGTCGAGCTGGAACTCGACTACGAGGAACGGTTGCTGAACCCCTGGCCCGCGGCGGAGCGGGGTTCGATCGACGCGGTCATCGATCCAGCCGAGACGCGCCGGCACGTCGTCGCGGCCGTGCAGTTGCTGGCCGGTAAACAGGAGCATCTGCCGCCGAGACGGCACGACAACGGCCCGCTGTAGGGACTGGCGGTACGCTCGTTCACTGATGCCTGACTCCATCACGATCACCGACAACCGCACGGGCGAGTCGATCGAGGTACCGATCGTCGACGGAGGTGTCGACGCGACGGAGTGGCGGAAGCTGCTTCCCAATGTGTGGTTCTTCGACCCCGCGTTCATGACCACCGCCGCGTGCAGCAGCGCCATCACCGAGCTCGACGGCGACAACGGGATCCTGCGGTATCGCGGCTATCCCATCGAACAGCTGGCGGAGCACTCGACGTACCTCGAGGTCGCCTATCTCCTCATCCACGGCGAGCTGCCGACACCCGCGCAGTACGAGGCGTGGAACCACGAGATCACGTATCACACCTTCATTCACGAAAACATGCGCAAACGGTTCATGGAGGGCTTCCACTACGACGCCCACCCGATGGGCATGCTCGTGTCGGCCGTCGCGGCGCTGTCGACGTTCTATCCAGAGGCCAAGGCGATCGACGATGCCGACGTCCGGCACAAGCAGATCGTGCGCCTCATCGCCAAGATGCCGACCATCGCCGCGTGCGCCCACCGGTTCTACTCGGGAATGCCGTTCGTCTATCCCGACAACTCCAAGATGTTCACCGAGAACTTCCTCAACATGATGTTCAACCCCGTCGAGTGGGTTGACTACGACAACCCCGTCCTCGCCAAGGCGCTGGACACCCTGTTCATCTTGCACGCCGATCACGAACAGAACTGCTCGACCACTGCGATGCGCGTCGTCGGGTCCTCACACGCCGATCCGTACACGGCGTGCTCGGCGGCCGCCGCCGCGCTGTACGGCCCTCGCCACGGCGGGGCGAACGAGCAAGTCGTACGAATGCTCACTGAGATCGGCTCGATCGAAAACGTGCCCGATTTCGTGAAGTCGGTGAAGGAAGGTTCCGGCGGCCGCCTTCAGGGCTTCGGCCATCGCGTCTACAAGAACTACGACCCGCGGGCGACGATCATCAAGCAGACGGCCGAAGAAGTCTTCGAGGTGACCGGCAAGAACCCGTTGCTCGACATTGCGCTGAAGCTCGAAGAGGTCGCCCTCAACGACGAGTACTTCACGAGCCGCAAGCTGTACCCCAACGTCGACTTCTACTCTGGCCTCATCTACCAAGCGATGGCGTTCCCGATCGACATGTTCCCGGTCTTGTTCGCCATCCCACGCACATCGGGTTGGCTCGCTCACTGGGAAGAGCTGCTCGAGCAGGAGTCGCGCATCGCTCGGCCGCGCCAGCTCTACATCGGCGAGCCCGAGCGGAAGTACGTTCCGCTCGACCAGCGCTGATCCGCTGACCGGACGGAACCCGGACACCAACGATGCGCGCAGTGACGATCGTGGACGGCGAGCTCGAGTGGCGGGAGCACCCAGACCCCGTACCGGGAAAAGGTGAGGTGCTCGTCGGGGTGCGCGCCGCTGGCATCAACGGTGCCGATCTCATGCAGCGCGCAGGTTTCTATCCCGCGCCGCCGGGAAGTCCGCAAGACATTCCCGGACTCGAGCTGGCAGGCGAAGTCATAGGGGTAGGTGACGGCGTCGAGCGGTTCACGGTTGGCGACCGCGTGATGGCCGTCGTGGGCGGTGGCGGACAAGCCGAGCTCGCGGTGGTGCACGAGCGAACCACGATTCCCGTGCCAGATGGCATTGGCTGGCCGGAGGCCGGTGGCTTCCCCGAGGTGTTCACGACCGCGCACGATGCTCTGTTCACTCAGTGCGCCCTGACGGTCGGCGAGCGTGTCTGCGTACATGGTGCGGCGGGGGGCGTCGGCATTGCCGGCGTCCAACTCGCGGTAGCCGTGGGCGCTCACGTCGTTGCCACTGTTCGCAACTCGGAGCTGCGATCCGCAGTCGCCGGGTTCCGGGCCGAGGTCGTGGCTCCGGATGACTTCGTTGGTCATGGCCCCTTCGACGTCGTGCTCGAGCTCGTCGGCGCGCCCAACATCCCCGGCGACGTCGAAGCGCTCGCGATCGGCGGACGCATTGCCGTGATCGGTGTGGGCGGCGGCACCGCCGCTCAGCTCAACCTTCACGCGCTCATGGGCAAGCGCGGCCGCATCCACGGCTCGACCTTGCGCGTCCGCCCCCTCGAACAGAAGGCGATGGCTGCGCACCTCGTCGAGGCGCACGTGCTTCCGCTGTTGGATCGCGGAACGGTGAAGGTGCCGGTCGCGGCCACCTACCCGATGGCGGACGCAACGGCCGCCTACGAACACTTCGCTGCCGGCGGCAAGCTCGGCAAGATCGTGCTGCTGAGCTAGTCGTTCACAAACGCCCGGGCAACGGTGCACGCTGTGCGTGTCTCATTGCCCGGGCGTTCGCTCCGTCGACCGCGGCAGACGTCTATGGGGTGCGACCGATGAAGGCCAGCAGCTTGGTCTGGACGATGCGGTCCTCACCGACCTCGTGGAAGCAACCGTGGAAGCCGTACTCCTCACCGTCGCGTCCGGCGACGTAGCGCCAGCGGCCGCCGGTGGTGGCGTCCCATTCGACGACCTTGGTCTCCATGCCCTTCGGACCAATCCAGCGGGCGAACAGATCGGGATCGGTGTGGGCTCGCATCAACTGTGCCGGGGCGGCGTCGAAGTCACGGTCATGCGGATGATCGGCAGACTGGGGTCGGCCTCGATCGAGACCTGGTAACGGTTGCTGGTCGTGTTCATGACGCTGCTCCTTGTTGTCGGTGTCGGTGGTTGGTGGGTTGTTCGTCGCCGCGCATCTCGGCCAGGACGGCGTCGAGGCGGTCGTAGCGCTCCTGGGCCTGTTGGCGGTACCGCTCGATCCACCTCGTCATCAGGTCGAAGACCTCCGCTTCGAGATGGCACGGCCGCCGCTGGGCGTCCTTGCTCTGGCTCACCAGGCCGGCGTCCGTCAGCACCTTGATGTGCTTGGACACCGCCTGGACGGAGACGTCGTAGGGGTGAGCCAGCTCTCCGACGGTGGCGTCGCCGACGGCGAGG
>JBEEGD010000180.1:0-5569 GCA_041166685.1 Acidimicrobiaceae bacterium
CGGATCACCCGCTGCACGAACCACGCCGACCTCGTCACCTCGCGGGCCACGTCCACGGCCCGCATCCCGTCAGCAACAAGCCCGATGATGCGCTTGCGTTCCTCCGGTGTCAGCTTCGGATATCGCCAACTGTTCGCGTTTCCCACCACGACCTCCCGATCGAGTCGAATCGTTCTCGACTCGCCGAGATGTTGCGGTGATGCTCAGAACCCGCCTGTCGTTTTGAAGGGGAAAATCAATATTTAGAAGACGAGGGTGCCGTGGCCGTCGAGTTGGGCGGGGCGGCCCGCGAACTCCTCGACGGTCATCGCGTGCAACACGTCGGCGTCTTGCGTGGTACCCCACGTGCGGCGACCGTCCGGGAGCAGCGCGGCGGCGATCCCGTTCTCCGGTTCGCCTTTTCGACTGTGCATCACCGTCCACGCCTCGATGGTGACCTTGCCTTCGTAGTCCTCGGACGCCACGTCGCGTGGCTTCGTGAGCAGGTCCGCCTCGTCCTGGGCGTCGGACCACTTGAACCCGTTCGCCGGCGGCTCGGTCGAGTACACGCCGATGGCGTGTTTCGTGATGAAGCCACCGTTGGCGGAACACAGGCCGAACGCGCCAGAGTCGTTGCGCAGTACGCCGACCATCGTGGCGATCGCGTGTGTGACGTAGTTGTTCCAGGGGCCGCCGGCGAACGACAGGCCGCCGGTCACGGTGAGCGGCCGTCCGGGATCGTCCGCGGGGAGACCGAGCTCGGCTGCCGCGATCTGCACAGCCGACGGGAAGCAGGAGTACAGGTCGACGTGGGCGATGTCGTCGATGCCGAAGCCGGCGAGTTCGAGGGCCTGCCGGCCGACGGCGCGGATGCCTGGCGACGACGACAGATCGCCGCGATGCGACACGGCATCCGTGTCGTGGGCGTCCGCGCCGCTGTGGGGGAACACCCAACGGTCACGGGGCACGCCCGCACGCTCGGCGGCCTCGACCGAGCACATGATCAGTGCCGCACCCTGCTCGACGTTGTTGTTGGAGTTCATCAGCTTTGGATAGGGGAAGCCGATCCAGCGGTTGTCGGGCCCGGGCGTGCGGATCTCTTCGGGCGTGTAGGCCCGCTGCGACCACGCGTTCGGGTTCTTGGCCGCCACTGCGCTGAACCGCGACCACAACTCGGAGATCCGCACGAGGTGCTCCTCGATCGACCGTCCCGCTGCAGCCCGCAACGCTTGCTCGAACATCGGATACACCTGCACCGGCATGATGATTCCCCGGCTCATCTCGGCTGGGTGGGTCATCGTGAACTCGTCGCCGATCAGCTGTGCCTCGGGCACCGACTCGTCCTGCACCGTCCACTCCGGTCGATCACCGGTGGCCCGGAACGCCATGCGGGTCCGCCAGGCCTCGGCGCCGGCGACGAGGACGACGTCGTTGCGGCCCGCGGCGATGTCGAGGGCGCTGCGGCTGACCAATGACTGCGGCGTGTTGCCCCCCGGCGTGGTGACCGCGGTCTGTCGGGGCGATGCGCCGATCCGCTCGGCGACGAGCGCGCCGGGGTCGCGGTAGCGCCATGAAAGAAGCGAGACGACTCGGACGGCGTCGATCGCCTCGATCAGCCGCCCGTTGGTGGAACCGGCGTCGGCGCTGGCCTGACGGGTGGCCTCGACCATGAGGTCGACCGGCTCGCGGGCGGGGTCGCCGTCGCCGGTGCGCTGGTTCACCTGGCCCACGCCGACGATCACCGGGGTTCGAGGATCGAGAGGCATTGAATCAAGGTAGACGTCGGCGCAGCCGACGGCCGAAGAGGGTGGGTGGCGGGGCTGAGTGGTCAACGGTAAGCAACTCGAGACGGCTGCCTACAATCGACCCATCGAGGCCTCCGTCGACATTCTGATCTTGTGCACCGGCAACATCTGCCGCTCGCCAATGGCCGAAGCATTGCTTCGTGAGCGACTCCGGGAGCGCGGTATCGAGGCCACGATCTCGTCGGCTGGGATCACGTTCGACGGTCGCGCCGCGACCGACGAAGCGATCAAGGCAGCGGCCGCGTACAACGTGGACCTCACCGAACATCGCAGCCGCGTGATGAACGCCGACATGTTGCACAACGCCCACCTCGTCATCGCAATGGAACGTATGCACGCGCGCGAGGCCATCGTGCTGGGCGAGTCGCTTCTGCAGCGCACCTTCACTTTGAAGGAGCTTGTGCGTCGCGCTGAAGCCATGGGCGCCCGCGGTCCCGAAGAGACGATCGACGCGTGGCTTGTCCGGGTCGGGGCCGACAGGCGGCCGATGGAGCTGTTCGGAGAGTCGGTGGACGACGACGTCGCCGATCCATACCTCGGGCCGCCGAGGGTCTACGAAGCGTGCATCGCGGAGCTCGACGATCTCTTGCGCCGCCTCGTCGGCCTGCTGTGGCCGCTTGCAAGCAAGGGAGCCGCATGAAAGTCGCCATCGGGTCGGACCACGCCGGGTTTACGCTCAAACAGCATCTGGTCAAACTGCTGGCCGACCTCGGCCATGAGGTGATCGATTTCGGTACTGACAGCGAGGAGCCCGTCGACTATCCGTTCTTCTGCGCCTCCGTGGCGCGGGCGGTCGTTCACGGTGAAGCCGAGCGGGGGATCGTGCTCGGCGGCAGCGGGCAAGGCGAGCAGCTGGCCGCCAACAAGGTCCGAGGCGCCCGAGCTGCCCTGTGCAACGACCTGTTCACCGCACGCTTGTCACGGGCGCACAACAACGCCAACGTGCTCTCCATGGGCGGGCGCGTCGTCGCCGCCCCCGGCCTGGCCGACGAGATCGTGAAGCTGTGGCTCGAAACCGAGTTCGAGGGTGGACGGCACGCGGAGCGGCTCGCGCAACTCGCGCAGATCGAGGAAGAGGAGCGCACCACATGACTGAGCACTGGCCGGTAGATCGCGACCGAGAGCTCTTCTCGATCCTGGACCGTGAGCTCGAGCGGCAGAACTCGACCTTGCAACTCATCGCGTCGGAGAACTTCACGTCGCCGGCCGTGCTCGAGGCGACGGGTTCGGTGCTCACCAACAAATACTCCGAGGGCTATCCCGGCAAGCGCTACTACGGCGGCAACGAGATCATCGACGAGGTCGAAGACCTCGCCCGCGAGCGCGCGAAGGCGCTGTTCAGCGCGGACCACGCCAACGTGCAGCCCCACGCCGGCGCGAACGCCAACATGGCCGTGTACCTCGCGCTGCTTGATCCGGGCGACACAGTGCTCGGCATGAAGCTCGACCAGGGCGGTCACCTGACCCACGGCTCGCCGGTCAACGCGAGCGGCAAGCTCTATCGCTTCGTCGCATACGGCGTCACGGAATCCGACGAGCGCATCGACTTCGACGAGGTGCGCGATGTCGCGCGACGCGAGCACCCGAAGATCATCGTGGCCGGCGCCACCGCGTACCCCCGCATCATCGATCCGCGTCCGTTCCGAGAGATCGCCGACGAGGTGGGCGCACTGTTCCTGTTCGATGCCGCCCACGTGGCCGGGCTCATCGCGGGCGGCCAGCACCCGAACCCGATCGAGCACGGCGCCGACATCATGACGTTCACGACGCACAAGACCCTGCGAGGTCCTCGGGGCGGATGCATCCTGTCGACGGCCGCGCTGGCCGACACGATCGACAAGTCGGTGTTCCCGGGTCTGCAGGGTGGACCACTCGACCACGTGATCGCGGCCAAGGCCGTGGCCTTCTTCGAGGCGGCTCAGCCGGAGTTCAAGGAGTACGCCGCCCAGATCGTGCGCAACGCCGACGCGTTGGCCCGCGCGTTGGCCGAGCACGGGCTGCGGCTGGTGTCGGGCGGTACGGACAACCACCTCATGCTCGTCGACCTGCGCCCGTTCGCCTCCGATCTCTCCGGTAAGAAGGCGCGCCTGGCGCTGGACAAGGCCGGCATCAGCCTCAACGAGAACACCGTCCCGAACGACCCGCGTCCGCCATACATCACGAGTGGCCTGCGAATCGGAACGCCGGCGACGACGACGCAGGGCATGCGGGAACAAGAGATGGCCACCATCGGAGGACTGATCCACCGGGTCCTCGTCGGTCGTGAGGATCCGAACGAGCTCTCGGCCGTGCGCGAGGAAGTCCTCGCGTTGTGCAACCAATTCATCCCGTACGCGTGACGTCGTGGTAGCGGGTTATGCCGCGGTGTTCGCGGTGTCATTTCTCACGACGCTGGGGCTGACGCCCGTCGTCCGGCGCCTCGCGATTCGCCGCAACTTGTTGGTCGCTCCCGGCGAGCGTCTAGTGCACGAGAAGCCCATGCCCAACATCGGCGGCGTCGCGATGCTCGGCGGCGTGATGGCGGGAATGCTCGTCGCTGCGCTCATGGGCGACTTCGAGGACGTGTTCCAATCGAGCACCGCGCCGTTGGGCATCGTCGTCGCGGCGATGGTGATCTTCAGCGTCGGTCTGCTCGACGATGTCCGCAAGGTGCACGGAGAAGGAGTTTCCGCGCCCGCGAAGCTCGCGGGCATCGTCCTCGCGGGCAGCATCCTGTCGCTGGCGGGGGTCAGCACGATCTTCTTTCGCGTGCCGTTTCTCGGCATCTTCTCGCTGACGCCGGATCTCTCCGCCCTGCTCACGGTGCTGTGGGTGGCCGGCATGGCCAACGCCATCAACTTCATCGACGGACTCGACGGACTCGCGGCCGGGATCACCGCGATCGCCGCGGGCTCGTTCTTCCTCTATGGGGTACGACTCGACGACGTCGGCGTGCTCGCGTCCGGCAACATCGGTCCGCTCATCGCGCTCACCACGTTGGCGGTGTGCCTCGGCTTCCTCCCGTACAACTTCCGCGCGTCGCACATCATGATGGGCGACAGCGGTGCGCTCTTGCTCGGACTGTTGATGGCGTCATCGACGATCGCCGTCGGCGGTTCGACGGATACCGAGTTCAGCGGCCAGTCGTTCTTCTTCTTCGCTCCGCTCTTCATCCCGCTCGTGATCCTCGGCGTACCCATGATCGACACCGCGTTCGCGATCGTTCGTCGCGCGAGCAGGAGGGCCGGGGTCGCCACCGCCGACAAGGAGCATCTGCATCATCGCCTCATGCGTCTCGGCCACGGCCGGCGTCGCAGTGTGCTGATCCTGTGGGGCTGGACCGCGCTGCTGTCGGGGGTCGTGCTCTACCCGACGTACACCGGCCGCGGTGACGCCGTCGTGCCCATCGGCATTGCCGGTCTCGCGCTCTTGCTGTTCACCGTCTTCCACCCCGGAGCCCGCCAGGCGCGCAACGGCGACGACAAGCACGACGACGCCAGCGACGAAGGGTCCGGACCTCCTCTGGCAGGGGTGAGGGCCGACCACTAAGGTCCCGCCCACCTGCGGGGTACCAGGGGGCTTTCCATCTGCTCGGCGCGTCCGCGCTGAATATTTTTCGCAGGCACTGCAGGTGGGATTTGCGCCTCCGAAACCGCATCTTCTAGATTGCGAAAACATTCACAAGCGTCAAAGGCGACGACCCGTGGACCTTCGTGACAGGCGTGAACTGAACAACGGGTTCGGCAACGCTCTCGCACGCGCGGTCGAGCTCACGCTGTCGCCCGTGATCTTCGGATTCCTGGGGT
>JBEEGD010000181.1:0-9683 GCA_041166685.1 Acidimicrobiaceae bacterium
GACGCCGACACCGCGCTGCGTCACCTCGGCGAGGCGACCGTGCTCGGACGCGGCCTCGGCGCCTACGTCGCCCTGCTCCTCGCCGGCGCCCGTCCCGATGCAGTGTGCGGCGCGATCCTGTTCGATGGGCCGGGAATCCTCGGCGGCGGGACCGGCCCCGGGCCCTCCGTGGTGGCCGCAGTCGACGCGAGCGCACCCGCACCCCCGGATCCGTTCGCCCTGGCGGAGTTGTCGCGCGATCTCAGGCCGCCGGACTACGCCACGAACTTCGTCAGGTTGGCGACGCAAGCATCCGCGCTGGAGCATCCGATTACGGTCGCGTCGGTCAATCGTCCCGACTGGGTCGAGGCCGTCGTACGCGAGCCCGGCGTGCTCTCGTTGCCGTTGGCTGACGCACTCGCGACCTACGCCAGGGCCTGAGCTTCAGGAGGTATCGAGATGCTGAAGGAGTTCAAGGCGTTCATCATGCGAGGCAACGTGGTTGACCTCGCCGTCGGCGTCATCATCGGCGCGGCCTTCAAGACCGTGGTCGACTCACTGGTCGCAAATCTGTTCACCCCGCTCATCGGGCTGATCGGCGGCACAGACTTCAAGGATCTGTCGATCACGTTGAAGCACGCGACGAGCTCAAAGGACGCGGTGGTGCTCAGCTACGGCGCGTTCATCACCGACGTGCTGTCGTTCGCGCTCATCGCCGCGGCGGTGTTCTTCTTCGTTGTGAAGCCGCTCAACGTGCTGGCCGAGCGGCGCAAGCGCGGCGAGGAGGAAGATCCGCCCGAACTCACGACCGAGGAGGTTCTCCTCAGCGAGATCCGCGACCTACTGCGCGCACAGCAATCGCACTAGCGATCACCAGCGAGGGTTGCGGGCGATCAGATCGTCGATGGCCGACGCGGCGATCGGCTTGGCGACCAAGAACCCCTGGGCCATGTCGCAGCCCAGCGCCCGCAGCTCGCTGAGTTGCTCGGGGGTCTCGACGCCCTCAGCGATCGCTTTCATGCCGAGCGTGTGGGCCAAGCTGACGACGGCGGCCACGATCGCTCGATCTTCGGCGTCGACCGACTCGGCACCGAGTCCGTGCACGAACGCTTGGTCGACCTTCAGGAGCTCCACCGGGAAGCGCCGCAGGTACGCCAGCGACGAGTAGCCGGTGCCGAAGTCGTCGACGGCCAGCCGCACGCCGAGATCTTTCAGCGCGCGCAGGGCTGTCGTCGATGCCTCGGGATCGCGCATGACCACGCTTTCGGTGATCTCGAGGCCGAGCAGACCGGGGTCGAGACCGGTGCGCCGCAGGATGTCGGCAACGTTGTCGATCAGCGTGGCCGTGTCCAGCTGTCGTCCCGACAGGTTCACACTCACGAACAGCGGCTCGCCCTCGGTGCGCGCGGCGTGCCAGCGTTGCGCCTGTCGGCAGGCCTGTTCGATCACCCATGTGCCGATGGAGACGATGAGTCCCGTTTCTTCGGCGACGTCGATGAAGTCCGACGGCACCATCAACCCACGCTCCGGATGCTCCCAACGCAGAAGGGCCTCGACGCCGACGATGAGCCCGCTGTCGAGGTTGATCGTGGGTTGATACACGACGCGTAGCTCGTGTCGCGTGACTGCTCGGCGCAACGCGGTCTCGATGTCGAGCCGCTCGACGAGCGTTGATCGCATGCGTTCGTCGTAGATCTCGTAGCGAGCGCGTCCGCGTTCCTTTGCGAGGTACATCGCGGCGTCGGCGTCTCGGATCATCGTTTCCGGTTCCGTCTCCGGACTGGCGAAGGCGATGCCGATGCTCATTGCCGCGAAGACCTCGGTCGATTCCACGGTGAGGGGTTCGTGCACTGCTTGCAGGGCCCGGTCGGCGATCGCGACCGCGTCGTGCTCGGTGACCAGGTCGTCGCACAGGATCACAAATTCGTCGCCACCGAATCGGGCGACGGTGTCGCCGGGGCGAAGCGCGTCGCGCAAGCGTTGTGCCAGGGCGACGAGCAAGCGGTCGCCCGCGCTGTGCCCGAGGCTGTCGTTCACCACTTTGAAGTGGTCGACATCGCAGAACAGCACCGCCACTGGTCGGTTGCTGCGCCGGCTGCGCGCCATGGCAAGCTCGAGACGGTCGAGGAAGAGCGTGCGGTTGGGCAAGCCGGTGAGCGGGTCGTGGGTTGCTTGATATTCGAGTCGATCCTCGAACGCCTTGCGTTCGCTGATGTCGCGGGTGACCGAGGAGACGAACTCGACGCGGCCATCGGCATCGTGGTGGGCGAGGAACAGCGCGGACACCGGCACCTCGAAGCCGTTGTGGAGGTAGGCGAACTCGCCGCTCCAGATTCCGTGCTCGCGCAGCGCCGGTCGGGTCTCGTTCACGTACCGTTCCTGAGCCCACGTCGGAGTGAACGGCAGGAAGTCGAAGTCGGCGAGCGGCGCGTCGGGGGCCAGCCCGAAGAACCGCCGAGCGGCAGCGTTCATGTACAGCAGCCGGCGCTGATTGTCCGAAATGACAACGAGGTCGCTGGTGGCCTCCACGATGTCCGAGAGGCGCTCGGTGTCGCGCTGTGCGGTGAGGCGTTCGGTGATGTCGTCGAGCGTGCCGACGTGTCCGGTCAGCCTGCCCGGGTCATCGAACAGCGGCTCGGTGGCCGCCATGACCCATCGCACCGCGCCGTCCGGGCGTACCACTCGGACCATGCCCCGGAACGGTTTGCCCACGGCTCCGCTCGTCGCCCACTGCTCGGCCATGAGACCGAGGTCGTCGGGGTGCAGAATGGCGTGCCAGGTTTTGCCGAGCGTCGCCGTCGCATCGAAGCCGGTGATCTCCTGCCACCGTTCGTTGACGAAACACAGCACGGCGGTTGCGTCCATCTCGTAGATGCCGATCGGTGACGCGTCGGCAACGGACCGGTAGCGCGCCTCGCTGTCTCGTAGCGCGTGCTCGGTCTCGACCCGAGCGGTGATGTCGCGGAAGTTCGAGACGATGCCCCGCACGTCGGGATCGCCGAGGTGATTCATGATGATGCTGTCCACCCACACCCACGACCCGTTCTTGTGGCGCGTGCGCGACTCGACGCGGAGCGAGTCTCGTTTGGGGTCACCGAGCAGCTCGACGAACTCGTGGTAGACCCGTTCGTAGTCGTCCGGGTGGCAGATTTCGGCGCCCAGCCGTCCGATCAATTCGGCGGGCTCGTAGCCCAACACCCGCTTCACGGCGGGGCTGCACCACATGATCCGCCCCTCGGCGTCCATGAACTGCACGACGTCGGATGCGTGCTCGACGACCGTGCGGAATCGTTCTTCGCTGGCTCGCAGACGGTCGCCGGCTTCACGCCGCTCGGTGATGTCGCGGAAGTTGAAGACGATGCCCGCGACGCTCGGCGTGTCGAGGTGGTTGGTTGCCGTCGTTTCGATCCACTTCCATGAGCCATCGGCGTGTTTGGCCCGCGTCTCGTTCACCACGGGTTCACCCGGATGCTCGCCGATCTCCTTGCGGACTTCGGGCGTTCGCGGCCATTCCTCCGGATGGATCAGGTCGCGCACGCGCGTGCCGAGCAAATCCTCCGGGCGGTAGCCCAAAACGCGGTGGATCGACTCGCCGACGAAGATGAAATTGCCCTCGACGTCGACGATCGCGACGGCGTCAGACAGGTTGGCGATCAAGGCGCGGAACCGCTCCAGACTGTCCGACAGCAGCTCGCTCTCGCGATCGGATCCCACACTCACCTTGGCATGGAAGGGTACGCCCACATCGGCGGGGGGCAGTGCCGGCGCGGGTCAGACGTGGATCACTTGTCGCGCCAAGCGACGTACTCCGCCAGCTCGACCAGCACCGTTACCGCTTCCGGGAGAATCGCTGCGGTCTCGATGGCGGCGATGGCCGCCGCGGTGAGGCGATCGATCGTGCTTTCGATCTCGGCCACCGCACCGGTGTCCACGAGGGCGGTCTGGATCGCGGTGATGTCGTCTGGACTGAGATCGGCCGAGCCGACGAGCGAAAGCAGCGTGATTTGGTCGCCCCGCGCCCGCTCGCTGGCGATCGCCAGCAGTGGTGTGGGCTTGCCCTCCCGAAGATCGTCGCCCACCGGTTTCCCGGTGCGACGCTCATCGCCGAACGCGCCGAGGAGATCGTCGCGCAGCTGGAACACCTCCCCCAGCGGGTCGCCGTAGGCGGACAACGTTTCGTGGAGCTCGGGGAAGTGCCCGGCGATCGCGGCGCCTACATGCAACGGCCGCTCGATCGTGTACTTGCCGGATTTGTACCGAGCAATGCGACGAGCGCGCGTCAGGTCCGTATCGGCGCGGGCGGTGCCGAGTACGTCGAGGTACTGGCCGACGTTCAGCTCGACGCGCAACTCGTTCCAGATCGCCAACGCCTCGTCAGGCACCGAGGCCATGAAGCGATCGGCATACACGTGCGCAAGATCGCCGATCAGAACAGCGACGCCTTCTCCGAAACGGCGATCTTCGCCCCTCCAACTGTCGCGGTCGTGTCGATCGGCGTATTCGACGTGCACCGCGGGCCGCCCTCGTCGCGTGGACGAGCCGTCCATCACGTCGTCGTGCATGAGGGCGAACGCCTGTAACAGCTCGAACGCCGCACCGGCGTCGACGATGCGAGCGTCGATCGGGTCGCCGCCCGACCCGACGAAAGCCCAATGACAGAACGCGGGGCGCAGCCGCTTGCCCCCGTCGAGCACGAACGCTTGGAGTGTGCGCAGCGGCTCCGCCAGGCCGTCATCGAGCGCGGTCCACCGTTCGATCTCGACGTCGAGCACCTCCCGCAGGCGATGCTCGACCCGTTCGGCGACGAGCGCGAGGCTCGCCGGCACCGGCACGCTTCGTGTCGGGGCAGACATGACCGTCGAAGCGTAGGTCACTACCTTGCTGGCTCATGGCGTTGGAGGCGGTGGTGTTCGACTGGGGCGGGACGCTCACCGCCGGCGCCACCATCGTGAACCTCGAGTTGGAGGACATGTGGCGAGTCAGCGCTCGGCACCTCGATCCGGGTCGGGAAGTCGAGCTGACCGCCGCGCTGTGCGAGGTCGAGCGGCAGTTCTGGGCGCGAACGACGTCGACGCTCGAAAGCGGAACGCTTGCCGATCTGTTACGGGCAGCGTCCGACGAGATCGGGCTCGACGTCACCGACGCGCTGCTCGAAGAGGCCGCGACGCAGCATCTCGACGCGTGGACTCCGCACATCCAACATGACCCGGACGCCGTCGCGGTGCTCACCGAGTTGCGCGGGCGCGGCCTGAGAACCGCGCTGCTCTCCAACACGCACTGGCCTCGAGCGTTCCATGAACACTTTCTCCAGCGAGACGGGCTCGTCGACTTGCTCGACGCTCGTCTTTACTCGAGTGAGTTGCGCCACATGAAGCCTCATCCGTCGGTGTTCGCTGAGGCGCTGGCGGCCATCGGCGTTGACGAGCCCGCGAATGCGGTGTTCGTCGGCGATCGGCCGTACGACGACATCTCCGGTGCTCAGGGGTTTGGGATGCACACGGTGCTGCGGGCCAACCCGTATGTGCCGGCGTACGACGTGGTACCGGACGCCATCATCGAAGGACTTCCTGACCTTCTTGTCGCAATTGACCGATTCTGACTGAAGACCCGTTCCATTTCCGCCGATGGTGACAGTCGTGAAAAGGGTTGTCGCCGCCGCCATTGCGGTCGTTCTTGCAGTGGCCGTGCCGGCGTCAGGCGCGCTTGCACAAACCGTTCCCTCGGTGCCCTCGCCCTCGGTGCCCTCGCCCTCGGTGCCGACACCGCCCTCGCTGCCGCCGGGGATCCCGACGGTGACGCCGCCCACGATCCCGTCGACTGATCCCGAGGCGCCGCCCGCGCCACCGGAGCCCACGATCGACGACCCGTCGCCGGCCGTCGCCGTCGCCATCGGTCAGCTCCGTCTCCTCGACGCGCAGCGGCTGCTCGAGAAAGCGCAAGCCGTGCTGGCGGCAGTCCTACTCGACGAGGCCCGCGCCCGAGTCGCGCGAGACGCGGCGCAGGCCGATCGCAACGACAAACGGCAGATGCTGACCGATGCGGTGACCAACGCGTACGTGCGAGGTGGCATCGACAGCAGCACGACCATTGCGCCGACTGCATCCGAGTACGTTCCGATCGAATCCGCCCGGTTGCTGGCCGGCAATGCCATCGAACGCGATCAGCGCTTGCTGCGCGAGGCGGAGGACCGACTTCGCGCCACCGAACGCTCCTTGGTCGCCGCCACCGCACGTGCGAGTCAGGCGAAGGCAGCGCGCGACGCGGCCCAACAAGCGCTCGACGACGCGACGAAGGCGGTGAGCGACGCCCGCAAGCTGACCAACGCCAAGGACGTGTCGCCGACCGTGATGGGTGATGCTGTCCTGACCGCGGACGAACTGGTCGGTTGGTACAAGTCGAAGGGGGTCGTCGGATACGCCGGCGGTGTCGACTTGCCCACGCTGGCTGGGTTCTACCTCGAAGAGGGCAAGGCCGAGCACATCCGCGGCGACGTCGCGTGGGCCCAGTCGGTGGTCGAGACGGGTGCGTTCACGTCGCCGTTGACCACCCACAACAACTTCGCCGGGATCGGCGCGTGCGACTCGTGCCCGACCGGATTCGACTTCGCGACGCCGCTCGCCGGTGTCCGCGCCCAGGCCCAGTTGCTGCACGCGTACGCCGACAACGCCTTGCGCATCGCCACGCTGGCCAACCCCGCGGTGGGCTCGAACCCCGACCGCCTCAGCGTCCGTGGGTGCTGTCCGACGTGGAACAAGCTGACAGGCACGTGGGCCACCGATCCGAACTACGGACCGAAGCTCATGACGGTGTACCTGTCAATGCTCCAGTTCGCCCTCGTCGACCGCACCCGTCCCAAGATCCCCGCCGCCCCCGTCCTCTCCGCCCGCGCCGGCCCCTGACGAACTTGGGGTGACGGGCGGGGCTATCACCCCGCTAGCAACCCCAAGTTCGGTGGGTGGGCCAGTCGTTCCGTGAGCTCTCGACCGAACTTCGGAGCGTTGAGTATCAGCCTTCGATATGGCCAGCGCCAGACCTCCCATCCCTCAGCCTCCAGCCGACGCTGTTGCTCCCGGTCCATCCGGCGATCGAGTGGCCCGTCATGCCACGTGCTGTCGACCTCGAGCACGAGACCGGCGGCGCGCCACAAGAAGTCCACATTCATGATCCAGCCCTGATAGTCGCTCATTCGCACTTGGCGCTCGGGCTCGGGAAGACCAAGTGCGTCAACAATCTCCACTACAAGGCTCTCTCCTTCTGATTGCGTAGGGACGTAGTCGGGACCGAGCTTCACCAGCAGTCGCCGCGTGAGAGCGCTGCCCGGCCTACCGCGGCCGCCGATGGTTGCTCGAACAGCTGCGAGTTGTGACAACGTCATTCCCCGACGCGCGAGTGCGTCGTCGATGACGCGCGCCATGTTCTTGGCGTGAATCTCGCGACCGACATCGGATCGACGAAGACCTGCGTCCGGATCACCGCTGAGATCGAAGCAGGTTCGAGCTACCGACGTCACCGGGAAGCCTCCAACGACGACGCAGTGACTACGTATCAGTGCGGTAGAGCGGTGCAAGCGTCCGAGCGTGACGAGGTGATCATGAACCCAGGGAGCGCTCACCTCCACTGCGCCCTTCCTGCGGTACCTCCAGAACTCGTGGAGCTGCGCTGCGGACCGGTGACTCACCACTGCGTTGGGACCGGCGTCGAAGAGGGCCGCCTGAAGCTGCGCTTCCCAGGTCCACGGGTGATCGCGCAGGCGATAGATGTCGCGCTTCGGACGCAGCAACCATCCGGTTGACACGTGGTGGCGCAGAGCTTCATCCGTCACGTCCCGCTGCCGTGCCTGCTCGCCATCAAAGACGCCGTGCTGGCGCCCGCCCAGTTCCGCCAGGATCGCCTCAGACTGTGATCTCACATATCATCTCATACCATTTCATACTAGATCACGTCCAGCCGCTTCGAACCTGGGGTGGCAGGCGGGCCTATAGCCCCGCTAGCCACCCCGAGTTGGCAGGGGGATCAAGGGTCGAGGCCTTCGACGATGCGGGTGACATCGAGTCGGGCGGACTCGATGCGGCCTCGGCACAGCTCGATGAGCGCGGCGGCGCGGGCGACGCGTTCAGCGAGGTGGTCGATGTCGACGTCGTCGCGCTCCAGCTCGGCCAGGATCGTCTCGAGCTCGTCCATCGCATCGGCGTAGCCCAGCTCGTCGTCAGCCATCGACCGTGCTCCGAACGACGCCGTCGACCACCGTTGTCACGAGCGTTGCTCCAGGTTGTACGGCACTCGTCGAGCGCACCAACCGACCCTCACCGTCGCGAGTGATCGACCACCCGCGGGCGAGGGCTCGCGCGGGGTCCAACGCGCGCACCCGCAGCTCGACTCCATCGACCACACGCGTCGCGTGATCGACCGCGCGGGGCGAGGTGCGTGCAAGCTGCATCGTCAACCGGGTGAGCGTGGACGGATCAACCGCTCGCAGCGCGGCCCGTGCGATCGAGCGGCGCTGGTCGTGCAGCCGCGTGCACCAAGCCGACACGCGGTCAACGAGCGCGCCCGCACAGGCGGTCGGCGTCAGGCAACGACGGTGTGCGACCAAATCGGCCACGGTCGTGTCGATCTCGTGGCCGATACCCGTGAGGATCGGAATCGGAAAGTTCGCAATCGCACGGGCGATTGCCTCGGAGTCGAACACGGCCAAGTCGGTACGCGCCCCGCCGCCCCTCACGATGCACACGGCGTCGACGTCGAGCGAGCGCAGTTGATCGAGTGCGCGGAGCACCGATGCCTCCGCGTCGATTCCCTGAACCCGCGCATCGACGAGCACGACCTTCCAACCGAAGCCGCTGCTCTCCAGCGTCTGCAAGAAGTCGTGCGCCGCGGCGCTGTTGTCGCTCGTCACGAGCCCGACGGACAACGGAACGGGGGCGAGGACCAGAGCCGGCTGGCGGGCAAGCAATCCCTCGGCTTTGAGCATGTGGAGCAGGAGCTCGCGGGCTTCAGCCAGGCGACCCAGCGTGTACGCGGTGTCGATCGACAGCATCCGCAGCGACACCTGGCCGCGCTTCGGGTACCAGGACACCCGCACTCGGATGCGCACTTCGGTTCCGTCGGTCATCCGCAGCGCGCCGCCGGCTCGCCGGAGCACGGCGTTCACCACTTGTCGATCGGTCGCCCACAGGGTGACCGACAGCGCGCAGTCACCATCCACGAGATCGAAATACACATGGCCGGACGGCGGTCGGCTCAGGTTGGCGATCTCTCCTCGCACCCAGAGCTCGTCGGGAAACGCTCGTCCCAACACCGTGCCGATACCCGCGTTGAGGTCGGCGACGCTGAACGTCGGCTCCTCGGCGAACAACGCCTCTTGCACCTAGCGACCCGAGCCAAAGGTCATGCCGCGAATTCGACGGGTCTGAGCGCCGCTCGCTGCGTCCTTCTCCTCACCAGGGGGCCCGCCCTGCCTGCGTCGTCGTCCTTGCGAGCGACGCCCATCCCTCGCCGAATTCATCAGCGAACCTCTGACTCGGGCCACTGGTGCAGAGTAGGGCCATGCACACCGAGATCGGTCCGGGCGTCATCCAAATCGACACGTTGCTCGGGGGTTGGCACAACGTCACTGCGGGCTACCTGATCGAGGGGCGAGAGCCGATCCTGGTGGAGACGGGCAGCCAATCGTCGGTCGACGCACTGCTGGCCGCGCTGGCCGA
>JBEEGD010000182.1:0-2544 GCA_041166685.1 Acidimicrobiaceae bacterium
ATGCCGTAGTGGCTCCTCCGCATCATCCCTAGTTTCCCATCGGGAGGTCGTCGCGCTGAGATCGAGGGCGTGGCCGGGGCCGCAGACCTCCCAAGTGCTATTGAGCGAAGACCTCGTCGAACAGTTCGAGCAGTCCCTTCGCTTCGTGGGCGATGAGCACCCTCGTACTAGAGCCCGGTTGGCCGCGTGCCGATGATGCCGTCGGCTTCGAGCTTGGCGATCTCGTCAGCCGAAAGACCGAGCTCGCTCAGCACCTCGACGTTGTGCTCGCCGAGGGAGGGCGACGGCCGTCCTGCCCACGTCGGTCTCCCGTCGAGCAGGAACGGCAGCGACAGCAACTCGTTGTCGCCGGTGATCGGGTGGTGCTCCATCTCGAACAACCCGCGATGACGCAGCTGCGGGTTGTGCACGACGTCGCGCGGCGCGATGACGACGCCCGCCGGAATGCCGTTGGCGATCAACTGCTCCGCGACTTCATCTGCGTCCCGGGTACTGGTCCAATCGGACAGAGCGTCGTCGACTTGGTCCTGCGCAGACCGATCGATCGTCAACCCGGTGACCGCGCATAGCGCGTCCCATTGCGAGTCGGTCATGACGGCAATGGCGACCCAGCGATCGTCGCCGGCACATTCATACACACCTTGCGGCGCAGCGCCGTGGCCGCGGTTGCCCTCGCGCGTCAACACAGTGCCGGTCGCCGACCACTCGATCACCTGCTCGGCGGCGGCATTCAGCGCGGCCTCCACCATCGTCGCTTCGACCATGCAACCCTCGCCCCTGCGGTCGCGCTCCTCGAGCGCGAGTAGCGCGGCGATCACGGCGTGCATGCCCGCCAGCGGGTCGCAGGCACCGCGCACCAGCACGGGCGCGCTGCCCGGGAACCCGGTGACCCACGCCATGCCCGTGACGCTCTCCATCGTCTGCGCGAAGCCGGTGTGGTCGCGCCATGGCCCGTCGAGTCCGAACGCCGGCATGCGCACCATCACGAGTTGCGGGTTGACCTCGTGCAGCCGCTCCCACCCGAGGCCGAACTGCTCCATCACCCGCGGCGTGTAGTTCTCGATCACCATGTCGGCCGTTCCGACCAGGCGCTCGAAAATGGCGACGCCTTCGGCGCGAGTGAGGTCGAGCGTGATGCCGCGCTTGCCGCCGTTGGCCCCGTGGAACATCGGGCCCCACTCCCACCATCGGTCCGTGGTCGGCGGCTTGACGCCCGCGTAACGCACCAGGTCGGGTCGAGTGATCGACTCGACCTTGATCACGTCGGCACCGAGACAGGCGAGCGCGTGACCGGCCGCCGGTCCGGCCCACCAAGCAGTGCAGTCCACGACCCGCACGCCCTCGAGTGGCTTGTGACCGGGCCGACCGGTGCGCACGGAGGCGACGGTCTCGTCACCCTGGTGCGCATCAGTCGCACTGCGATACGGCACCCGCGGCGCGACGAAGCCATCGTGCTGCTCGAACACGCCTCGCTCGACGAACTGCGGAAACGTGGTGACGGTCTCGCCGTCGAGCGTCGGCCCGGCGGGGATGCGGAACAGGGCCGCGTCCTCGAGCACCTCAGCCGTCGTGCGCTTTTGCGTGTACTCGTGCACGAGCGAGAGGAACTCCTTGCGCTGAGCGAAGCGCACACCGGGCTGGGCAATCTTCGGTTGCTCCTCGAGCAGCTCCGGGTGTCCGATCATCAGGCAGAAGTCGCTGAACTGTTGCGCGCTGTTGGTCGTGAAGTTGGCATAGCCGTCCGCGGTCGGTTCGATCGATGGCACCTCGATCGAGCGGGTCGTCCACACCACCGGGTTCCAGCCGGACATCGACGCGAAGATCGACGGCATCATCGCCATGGTCACGGCGATGCAATCCAGCAGCGCGACGTCGACGTGCGTTCCGTCCGCGCGTCGAAGCGCAGCAATGGCGCCGACCGCGGCGTACGTGCCCGCCACCCACTCGCCGAGTCGCCCGCCCACCGCGATGGGCGGGCCGTCGGGATACCCGCGAGACCCGGTCGCCCCGGCCCACGCTTGCAAGGTGAACTCGGTCGCCGGTCGACCGACCCAGGGGCCGTCGCAGCCGAACGGTGTGATCGTCACGATGACCAGCGAGGGGTTGCGGGCCCACAGGTCGTCGACGTCGACCGGTTCGTTCACCACCAGCACGTCGACGGGGCCGTCGTCACCTTGGACGAGACGCTTCGAATGGCTGAGCCACCGGAACAGCGCGCCCGATCGCCATTCGCGAAGCGGATCGCCTCCGGGCGGCTCCAGCTTGGCGACGTCGGCGCCGGCGTCGGCGAGGAGCTTGGTGCAGTACGCGCCAGCGATCTCGGTGGTGCGGTCGAGGACTCTGATGCCGTGGAGCACGGCGTCACATTGTCACGGCAAGATGAGGTGCACGTCTCCGAACTCGTGCCACAGGTAGCCCTCGGCCAGTGCGGCGTCGTAGGAGCGCTCGATCAGCTGGCGACCCGCGACGGCTTCGAGCATGTCGAGGTGTGACGCCTCCGGCTCGTGCCAGCCGGTGAGGAGCCCGTCCACTGCCCGCACCCCG
>JBEEGD010000183.1:0-11331 GCA_041166685.1 Acidimicrobiaceae bacterium
AGCCCGCCGATCACCGGAAGCGCGAGCACTGCCAATGACAAGGTCGGCTGGAACTGCGTAAAGGACACGGCGCGCCACGCGTCGGCCCACAGCACGCCGGCCATGCCCGCAAGAAACCCCGACAACGCGAGCGCGGCGGCCTTGACAGTGGCGGGCGTGACCGAGAATGACGAGGCGGCGCGCTCGTTGTCACGCACCGCGATGATCACCCGTCCGGCCTGAGTGCGTCGCAGCGCGGTGAGGCCGAACGCGCACCCCGCGAGCACGACCAGGGAGAAGTAGTACACGACGATCTGACCTTCAGGGCGCCCGAGCCCCCGGGCCAGTGCCGGCGGCTGCAGCACAATGCCGAACGATGCGTCGCTTCCGAACCACGACTGCCGGAACAACCACGCGGGGCAGACGAGCGCGAGACCCAGTGTCGTCACCGCCAATGTCAGACCTGGCACTCGCACTGCCGGCAGACCGACGAGCGTCATCAGCACCGCGCCCACGATGCCCGCAGGGATCAGAACGAACGGGAGGGACCATCCGGCAGCCAGCAAGTGCCCGGCGACGAACGCGCCCGCACCCAGAATCGCGAACTGGCCGAGGCTGATCTGCCCGGCCCAGCCCATCGCAATCGTGAGCGACACCGCGCACAGCGCGTACACCATGATCAGCGAAAGCTGGAACCGATGACCCTCAGACGTCCACACGGGGACCAGTGGTAGGAGCAGCCCGACCGCTACGAGCACCGACACGCCGAGCGGCCGGTACCAACGCACGATCGGCAAAGCCCTCACCGCCTCGGGGATCCGCAGCGGCGCGCGCTCTGTTACGGCGGCACCGGACGACGCAAACGCGTGGCCGATGACGCGGCCGCGGAACACCACGATGGCGACGATCAGCCCGAACACGATTACGTGCGCGATGCCTCCGTCCGCGGTGACGCCCAAGGTGAGTTGATTCGCGACGCCGATCAGCAAGCCGCCCACCAGCGCACCGGAGATCGATGTGAACCCGCCAAACGCGGCTGCGCCCAACGCGAAGAACAGGAGGTCGGGGCCGAGCGCAGTCGCGTCGAACGATGATTGCGACGGCGCTTGGAGGATCGCGGTGATGGCAGAGATGCCGCCGGCGAGTCCCCAGACGACGGCGGACACGCGTCGCGGCGACACACCACACAGGCGGGCGGCGTCGGGGTTCGACGCCGCGGCGCGAATGCTCTTTCCGGTGGCCGTCCACCGTAGGAACCACGTCAACGCGATGACGAGCAACGGAACGACGACGACCACCAGAAGGTCGGCTCCGTTGAGCACGACGTCGCCGACGCGCACCGTTGTCCCGAATGGCAGCGGGTAGCCGCGACGGACGAGCTGAGCAGGATCAGCGCTCGTGACGCCGAACGCCGAGATCCCGATGAGCACCTCGGTGACTCCTACCGACACGAGCAAGAGCGAGGCGGTCGAGGCCGACCGCTCGCGAAGTGGCCGGATGACCCAGCGATCGACGGCTAGCCCGATGACGATGCCGAGTGGCACGCACGTGAAGAACGCAAGCCACCAGTTCCAACTGTCGTCGATGACGAGCTTCGCCAGCAGCTGCGCGGACAGTGCACCGAGCTGGGCGTGCGCGAGATTCAAGAAGCGGTTGGATTTGAAGACGAGCACGAGGCCGATGCCGAGCAGTCCGATGTTCAACCCGTTCAGGATGCCCAGGACGACGGTTCCGGCGTTCACGTCAGAAGCTCGGCTGGTAGTTCGAGTCGATGACCTTCCAGCATGCGCACGAGGCCGAATAGTTGAGCGGGCGCCAGAACTGTCCTCCCCACGTCGTGCCGGGCGCAGTGAAGTCGTTGGGCCCGTAGGGGAACGAGTACTCGATGCTGCCGGCCGCGTTCAGCCCGGCGGCGAGCGCGTCCGGGCTGAGAGTGGGGGCATGGACCATGGCGGCGACGAGCGTCCACACCACGTTGCACACGCCGCCCGCGAACTGGACGCCTGAGCTGTAGACGTCAGGCAGCTGATGATCCGTCATGATCTGATCACACGCGAGCGTCGCGTTCGCCTTGGGGAGACCAGAGGCGATCGCTCCGTATTGGCTCGCGGTGATCGCGATGGCGCCATCGAAGTTGGCCGGGTCCGGCGCGAACGCGGCATTGCCGGAGGTCGCCACGATGCCCGTGTCAGGAATCAGGTACTGCGGCCTGAACCCCTGAGACTGCGCGAGCTTGGTGAAGTTCTGGAGGTCGGCGCCGGCGTCGGTCGCGAGATGCGTGACGCCGTCGCGTTTGAACTGGAGGATGGCTTGTTGCAACACCGGCGGCGGCGAGAACCCGGCGGGGCAGCCAAGGTTGAAGTTCGAGAGTTGCCCGTCGGCAAGGCCGGCGCTCTTCAGCGACGCCACCAACACGTCGTGGACACCGGCGATGCAGTCGTTGTACAGGATGCCGAGCTTCGTGAAGCCCTTCGCCGGATCGAACTGCCCCAGCCCGGCCATGGCGTGAGCGAAGTTGTTGTACACGACCTCGATGGCGCCTGATGGGCCGAAGTAGTACGGCGAATGTTGTTGGGCGTCCGACCTTGGGATGACGGTTTCTTCGAAGACCGGTAGATGGTTTTGGAGCGGGCACACATCACTCGATGTGGGCAGGAAGCCGCCGAGGATCGCGAAAACATTTGCCTGCGTGAACTCGAGGCACGCGGCTTGCGACGTCGACGAGTCGACTTCGTTGTACGTCTGGAAGAAACCCTTCAACGGATGGCACGCCGCCCCACCGGTCTTGTTGACTGCGTCGAAGACCGCGTTCCAGTCCGCCTGCTGCTCGGATGCCGACGGAATCCCGAAGGTGCTGTTGAGGTTCGCTCCACCGGATCCGATCTCGATGAGGACGACGCCGACCGTGATCGTCTCCTCATTGCCTTGGCACACCGCCGCGCCGCCCGAGGCATCCGCTGACTGACCGGACGCGAACCCTCCGGACGCAGGGATTGCAGCTGCGTCGCCGGACGTGGTGGCGCGCGGCGTCCCCGTTCCGCTGGACTCCCCGGGGTCGCCGGCGCCTCCGACAGGCGGTCCGGGCGAGGACGATTGCGTCGCGGTCCGACCGCCCGTTGGCACCGCCGCGGACCTCGACGCGGAGTTCGAAGGGATCGCAATCCACGCGAGCAACGCGAAGACAAGCGCTCCGCCGACGGCGGTGCCCGCCTTGCTGCCGGCGGATGCACGCGCCAGCCACAGACGGAACTGCAAAAAAGGCGTCACGGATCAATCCGCATGCTGTCGACCCCCAAGGTCGCCTATCCCCTAATGGCAACAACCGAGCATAGCGATTACTATGCTCGGCCGCCAGAGTCGGACGAACAGCAGTCAGCGTGAGTGGCGAAGTGCGACCTACTCGGGCGCATCCGGGCCAGCAGGAGTGCTGAGAGCGTTCAGTCGGAAGCCGGGGTCGCGAGGCCGAACGTCTCGGCGTAGCGACCGATCATCAGGTCGCGGCCTTTGACGTCGGCGACGAACTCGCGTGAAGCGAGTTCGTCTTGTCCGGGGAGTTGGCCGCTTCCGCCGTCGGGTCCGATCGGTACGACGATCGCCGGTCCGAATGATTGATACGGGGTGAGGTCGTGGTCGCCGTTGACCAGCTTGCGGATGTTCTCGGCGACGAGTTGGGCTTGCCGTCCGGCGAGGCCGGCCATCTTGGCGTCGGCGGTGGAGACGTCACCGATGGCGAACACGTTGTCGTGACCCGCGACTTGCAGCGCGCTTCCGACCGTCACGAATCCGTCGTCGCGGCGCGCGACCGCGAGGTCGCCGGCCAGGTAGTCGCTGACCGGAGTGACGCCGAAGCACTGGAACCAGATGTCGGCGGTGATCTGGCGGCCGGAGTTCGTTGTCACTGTGAACGTCGCGAGCTCGTTGGCCACCGTCGGCGGGAGTTCGCTGAGACCTTCACCGAGGACGAGCTCGACTCCGAGATCGATGAGTTGCTGGCGCAGTTCGGCGCGCAGGTCGGGACGGAACCGGTCGCCGAGGACGTCGTCGGCCACATCGAGGAGCGTGACGTGTTTGTCCGGCCATTTCGCGACGATCTCGCCGGCGAGCTCGATCCCCACCGGACCTGCGCCGATCAGCAGGACACGGTTGGCGTGTGTCAGCTCGTTGTACGCGGCCCGGTAGTTGTCGATCGCGTCGGCGGCGGCATGGGCGTCGGTCTTCGCCGGGAACGGATACGTCGATCCCGTTGCCAGGACGACGTAGTCGGCGGCGAGCGCCTCGCCCGATGCCAGCACCACCCTGTGCGCGCTGACCTCGACCGCGCGGTCTCGGACCACCCTCCCGTTGGCGAGGAGCCGGTCGTAGGGCAAGAAGATCTTGGGGAGGAACGAGGGCTCGACGAGGGCTCGGAGCGAGCCGACGTTGTGCACGAACGCATCCTTGGGATCGACCAACACCACGTCGACGTCCGTATCCAGCGCCTTGGCCACGCCCACGCCTCCGTAGCCGCCCCCGATCACGACGACCTTCGACCGCGGCCCCATGGTGCTCTTCAGCCGATGACGCGGAGCTGCGCGGGACTCGATGGAACCGCGTTGTCACCGGCACCGGCGAGGGCGGCCGCGGTGGTGTCGTCGGCGGGCAGCCAGGTGATGAGGCGTTGCTCGTCGATGTCATCGGCGAGGAGGAGCACCTCGTAGTTGACGCGTAGTCGGCCGAGATCCGGGTGCGTGATGCGTGTCGTGCCGCGGCGCTTGTCGGTTGTCGCGAAGGTTGACCAGCGTTCGTTGAAGTCCGGCGAGGCGCGCAGCTCGTCCATCAGTATCGCGAAGTCATGATCGTCGCCCCACCTCGCGGTGGCCGCGCGTAGGCGGCTGACCTGTTCGTCGGCCGCGGCGACCCAGTCGGGATACACCGTTCGCGCGTCGGGGTGGAGAAACACGTAGCGGGCGAGGTTCGGTATCGCACCGTCGAGCATTCCGAGCGGGCGAACGAGCTGCTCCCACGCGTCGTTCCATGCGAGCACGTCGTTGGCCGGGCCGGCGACGAAGGCCGGCGTGGTGCCAAGTCCTTTGAGGAGCGCGGTCACGGTTGGCGCGACAGCGCGGGCGAGGGGGCGGGTGGCGGGGCACAGTTCCGCGGTTTGGCTGACCATCGCCAGCAGGTACAGCTCTCGGCGCTGTCCGTCGTCGAGGCGCAGCGCGTCGGCGAGCGCGGCGATCACGCTCGGGGACGGCTTCGTGTCGCGGCCCTGCTCGAGCCGAACGAGGTAGTCGATGCTGACTCCCGCGAGAGTGGCGACTTCTTCGCGGCGCAGACCCGGTGTTCGCCGACGGCCGCTGTCGGGCAGTCCAACGTCGCCTGGCTGTAGCTGATCGCGGCGAGCACGGAGGAACTCGCCAACCGTTGTCACCCGCCCAGCATGCCGCAAGAGCCGACGGATCACCCTGGCCCTGTCAATACCAGGATCAGCCCGGCCTTCTCGGCCCGTCGGCGTGAGCGGATGATGCCCGCATGACCACCGCACCCACCACCGTCTCGTTGCCCTTGACCCCTGGCCGCTGGGCGGTCGACACCAACCACTCCGCGATCGGGTTCTCGATCCGCCACCTCGGCGTGTCCAAGGTGCGAGGGCGGTTCACTCGCTTTGACGCCGAGGTCGTCATCGGCGAGACCCTGGACACGACCACCGTCAGCGCCACCGTTGACATGGCGTCGATCGACACGGCCAACGCCGACCGTGACGCGCACGTGCTGTCGCCCGACATCATCGACGTCGCCAAACGACCGACCATGGTGTTCCGCTCCACGCGGATCGCAGGTGCCGGGTCGGAGTATCAGGTCGATGGTGATCTCACCATCGGCGACGTGACTCGTCCCATCGTGCTCGCGGTCGAGCTCGGCGGCATCGAGACCTTTCCGGGCGGCCCTCGCCACGCCGGCTTCGAAGCGGCCACCGAGATTCGCCGCAAGGACTTCGGCATCGATGTCGCCATGCCGCCCGGGATCAGCGCCGCGATGCTCGGCGACGTGGTCAAGATCGAGCTCGATCTCCAACTGGTCGAGCCCACCAGCTGACCGCACGGTCCGCTTCCCGCCAAGCGGTCCGTGAGACGAAGGCCCCGTGATGCGCACGAGCCGCGGGGCCTTCGTCGCGTAGAGAGGAACTAGCCATGACCAACGATGCGATCGAGTTTGGATTGGATACGCCGGTCTTCGTGACGGTCGACGAGTCCGGTGAACCGCTCAGTGGTGATGTTGTCATCCGCAACACGATCGAGGAGGCCGTCCTCGCCGATGCGGTCGGGATCGACTCGTTCAACATCGGTGAGCACTACCGGGCTGACCTGATGGATTCGGCCGGTCACGTGATGTTGGCCGCGATCGCCAGCCGCACCGAACGCATCCGCCTCGGCACGGCCGTGACCGTGCTGAGCACGCAGGACCCGGTGCGGGTGTACACCGATTTCGCGACGCTCGACGCGGTGTCGAACGGCCGTGCACAACTGATCGTCGGTCGCGGCTCGCTGACCGACTCCTTCCCGCTGTTCGGGTTCGACCTCGGCGACTACGAGACACTGTTCGAGGAGAAACTCGACCTGCTCATCCGCCTGCTCCGCAACCAACCCGTCACCTGGTCCGGCACGTTCCGATCACCGCTCAGCGACCAACACGTGTACCCCCCGCTCCCGGAAGGGCACCTTCCCACGTGGGTGGGTGTGGGCGGCAGTCCGCAGTCGGTGATCCGAGCCGCTCGCTATGGCCTGCCACTGATGCTGGCCGGCGTCGGTGGACACCCGAATCGATTCCTCCCGTACGTCGAGCTCTACAGACGCGCGCTCGACGAGTACGGACACCCACCGCTCCCGGTCGGCATGCACTCCCCTGGGTTCGTGGCCACGACCGACGCAGAGGCATTCGACATTCAATGGCCGTACTGGGAGAAGACGCTCGACGCGGCATCGGCCGAGCGCGGCTGGGCCCGACCGACGAGAAGCCGATTCCAAGCCGAGATCGCCGACGGATCGCAGTACCTCGGGTCACCCGAGACCGTTGCGACCAAGCTGGCGGCGAACATTCGACTGCTCGGGCTCAGCCGATTCGACCTCGCGTACGCCACCGGAGCAGTGCCCCACGAACAGCGGATGGCGATGATCGAGATCTACGGGCGAGAGGTGATTCCGCGCGTCCGGGAGCTGCTCGGGGCGTCACCGGTTCAAGCGATCCCACCTGGCCAGCACGCTACGCAGGACGCCGAATCCCGTGCCTCCTGACAACACCGGCGATCGCGTGTCGGCATTGTGACGGCGCACTCCTCCCCGTCAACCAGACTGCTGCGGGATCGATCAAGACAGGAGCGCGGAATGACCGACGCATGCAGTCACCTCGACGAAGTTGCCGACGTCGCCCCCAGCAGCGACGGCTGCGAAGACTGCCTGCGCATCGGCGGCCGCTGGGTCCATCTGCGGATGTGCATGTCCTGTGGTCACATCGGCTGTTGCGACAACTCGCCCAACCGCCACGCCACCGCCCACTTCACCCAGGAGCACCATCCCATCATCCAGTCGTACGAGCCGGGCGAGGACTGGTGGTTCTGTTATGTCGACGACATCGCCTTCGTCGTCGACGACGCGCCGTCGTTCGAGCACCCATGAGTTGGCCGCCGCTCCCCTACGAAGCGTGGAGTGCCACGTGCGACACGCTGCACTCGCACGCTCAGATCCTCGGCAAGCTCGCAGTGGCGCTCGCCCCGCCAGAGCCGCAGCTCCAGCACGCCGCTCTGCGCCTGAGCGGACGCGGATGGGAGACCCTGCCGCTGCCTGCGCCCGACGGCTCCGGTGCGCTGGTCGTCGCGCTCGACCTGCACACCCATCACGCGGTCGCCGAGCACAGCGACGGTCGAGCGCTGCGCATCCCGCTCGCCCCTGACCGGCCAGTTGCCGACGTGACGCGCGACCTGTTGGCGGCCGTCGGCGACCTCGTCGGCCCGGTGCAGATCGACCCCAGGCCGCAAGAGACCGCCTGGACGACGCCGCTCGACGAGGACTTCGAGCACGCCACGTACGACCCGACCCAAGTGACCGCCTATTTCGCAGCGGCGACCCAGGCGGCGCTGGTGCTCGCGGCACTGCGCGCTCCCTACCGGGGACGTTCCACGCCGGTCAACGCCTGGTGGGGCAGCTTCGACCTCGCGGTGGGCCTGTTCTCCGGTCGACCTGTCGACCCGCCGTCGAGCGACTTCATCACGCGCAACTCGGGCAACGCCCAGCAGATCGAAGTCGGCTGGTGGCCGGGCGACGCCCGCTACCCGCGGGCTGCCTTCTTCGCCTTCGCATTCCCTGCCCCCGACGAGTTCCAGGAGGCAACGCTGTCACCGCCGGCGGCGCACTGGGATGCAGAACTGGGCGAGTACATCCTCGACTGGGAGGACGTTCGGGTCGCACCCGACCCGCACCGGGCTGCGCTCGACTTCGGCCTTTCGGCGATTCGGCATGCCTGCACGGTGTGCGGCTGGGACCCAGACCTCGCGGCCAGCGCCGAGGGCGTCCCCCCGGCCGTCGTCTGAACTTCTCGGCGCGCTTCATGGTGTGGCGTGCGGCGGGATCGGTGTGTCGAACTCGGGGCGTTCGTAGCCTTCGGGTCTGTCCGGGGTGCGGTGTGCGGGTCGCTGGGGTCTTACGCTCTGTTCGCTGAGCCCGGTTCGGGTGCCGGACCAGGGTGCGGGCGGTGCGAGCACCCGGTCGGCCCAGCGGTAGGCGAGGCTCTCGTAGTTGACGCGCCAGCCGCGAAAGTGGGGCCAAGCTTCGTCGGCGTCGCGCTCGGTGGTGAACCCGACTTCGTGCAGGAGCGCCACCGCCGCGGCGAATTCTTCCTTGGTGAGTTGGAGCGGCGAATCGGGCATCGGATCGCGATCAAACTCCCAGCCGACGCCGTCGGAGATGCGTTGGAGTGCGGTGTAGCCCATCCGCAGTGAGAGCCGCGCCTGCGACGGTGCGGTGATCGGGTTGAGCGCGACGTGCATCGCGGCGGCGTCGAGCACCGAGAGCAACGCGACGATCCACGACGACCACGGATCCGGTGACCGGAACACGAGGAGCACCGGATAGGTCGTATGGGATTCGGAGAGCTCTGCTGCCCATTGCTCCCACCGGTCGTAGAACTCAGGGAGTGAGTCCACAATGCCGACGAGCTGGTGCCGGATGAGGATCTCCGGTCCCCACGACGGCTCCCCGGCGCGGCTCGCCAGCATCGTGATCAGCGCTTCCCTGCGGTTGAATGCGGCATAGAGCGCCGGCAGATACGCGATCTGGAGCGCGATGACGATGAAGCCCGACGCCGCGGCGAACGTCGTGATCGTGTCGTTCGTTTCGGACCCGGAGCGCGCCGCACCCAGCGTGAACATCGCGGCGCCGACCTGGCTCACGGCGGCACCAAAGTCGTGGGTGTACGGGACGAGCATGACGACGCACGCCGCGCCGATCAGGAAGAGCCAGACCAGGAGCTGCGCGAGCAGCGCGACCGCTCCTATCGACGCAAGCACGGCGTCCTTGCCCTCGTAGCTGGGCGCGAGCCGCGACACGCGGAAAAAGGTCCACCGAGTCGCGCGGTTCACCCAGACGGAAAGCCGGCCCGGCCCTCGGAGCGCCCTGGGGACGACGACCGTGAACCCGATGATCGTCCAGGTGAGCACGACCAGGGCGATCCCGATCAGTAATCCCAGCCACACCGGCATTTGGACGATCTATCTATCGGGATGAGTCGACGGGGTGGCCGTTGGCGGTGAGCGCAACGCGGATGTTGCCTCGAGTCGCGTTCGAGTACGGGCACACTTCATGCGCTGCGGCGACGATCTTGGCTGCTTGCTCGGGATCTTGAACTTGCGGCAGGGTCACGTCGAGCTCCACCGCAATTGTGAACCCGCGATCCTCCGTGGGTAGCAGGCTGACACGGCTGTCGATCGACACGTCGCCGACCTCGGCGTGCTCCCGACGGCCGACGACCCCGAGCGCACCTTCGAAGCATGCCGCGTACCCCACGGCGAAAAGCTGCTCCGGGTTCGTGCCGTCGCCCTCCCCACCCATTTCCTTCGGCGAGCGCAACTGCACGTCCAGCAATCCGTCAGCTGTGCGTCCGTGACCGTTCGCGCGTCCACCGGTAACTGTTGCTTCCGCGGTGTAAAGAACTCGTGCGATTGGAGGCTCCGTTCTGTCGTGGACCGTTCTATCGGGAGTTGTGTCTCGTGCCGGCGGCGGCCGCATTGGGGATCCGAGTGGGGTCGGTCATTTCCGTCCTGAAGCCGAAGCAGATAACAGACAGATCCGTCTGTCTTGGCTATCCGCAGAATAAACAGACCTGTCTGTTACCGTCAAGGAGTGGCTTCAGTACGTACAGAGGAGGCCCGGGAGCGCCTGCTCATCGCGGCCAACGAGTTGTTCTACGCCGAGGGCGTGCACACCGTCGGCATCGATCGCGTGATCGAGCATGCCGGGGTGGCCAAGGCGACGCTTTACAGCGCCTTTGGCAGCAAGGACGAGCTCATTCGGGCCTACCTCACGCGCCGCTATGAGGGCTGGCAGGCGCGCATCACCGAGAAGCTCGCCAGCCACAAGACGCCGCGCGATCGTCTCTTGGGGGTGTTCGACTGGCTGGGTGAGGCGTTCGCGCATCCGGACTTCCATGGATGCGCGTTCATGAATGCCACGGCCGAGGGCCTTCCCGACGGCCCGGCCCACGATCCCGCTGCCGTCTACCGCGCCGCCGTCCGGTCCCTGTTCCGCGACTTGGCCGAAGCCGCGGGCGCGGTCGACCCCGACCATCTTGCTGCCCAGCTCGCGCTTCTCTACGACGGCGCGACCGTCGCGGCCCGCATGGACCACAACACCGGCGCCGGCGCCACCGCCCGGGAGATCGCCGCCGCGCTCCTCGACGCCGCAACGGGCCCCGGCGCCCGCGCCACCGGTCGCGGAAAGAAGTCGAAGAAGGCACAGGCGACGCCAGCCCGTCGCCGCCGCAAGTAACCGCGCATCCGTCCGGAACTCGGACTTCGAGCGTTGACAACCATTTCGACGCCGGTCGAATCGCCGTCGGGCCCAGAAACGACTGAACTGCGAGAGGATGGTCCCATGGACGACCTGGACATCGTGCGACGAATCGACGAACTGACCGACGAAGAGCACAACCTCGAAAGGGCGCACACCGGCGAGGCCTTGTCGGACTCGGAATTCGAACGCCTCCGCGCCATCGAGGTCGCGCTCGACCAATGCTGGGACCTCCTCCGCCAACGCCGGGCCAGACGTCACGCAGGAGAAGATCCGGATCAGGCTGCAGTGCGACCCGAACAGATCGTGGAGGGCT
>JBEEGD010000184.1:0-6471 GCA_041166685.1 Acidimicrobiaceae bacterium
CGGTCCGGGCGAGCGAGCGCCAGCGAGCCGCACGGTGATGGGGTACGGGGGCGCAGCCCCCGAGGTAGATCGATGACGAGCGATCTGACGGTGAGGGGTGTCTCCGTGAGTTTCGGTGGGCACATTGCGCTCTCGAATGTGGACTTCGATGCGGAGGCAGGCGCGATCACAGGCCTGATCGGGCCCAACGGCGCCGGCAAGACGACCCTGTTCAACGTGATCTGCGGCCTTCAGCGCCCGACGAAGGGAGGGGTGCTCATCGCCGGGCGCGACGTCACCGGGCTGGCTCCGTACAAGCGGGCGCGCGTGGGGTTGTCACGCACGTTCCAACGCTTGGAGTTGTTCACGTTGCTGTCCGTCCGCAGCAACATCCGGGTGGCCGCAGACATCCATCGCGGTCACCGGCGCGATCGCAGCATCGACCCCGACAAGGTCGCGGACGAGATCATCGAACGAGTAGGCCTGTCAGACGTGGCCGACGTGCGCGCTGATCAACTTCCGACCGGTCAAGCTCGCCTCGTCGAGATAGGACGCGCCCTCGCGGCGCGTCCTCACGTCCTGTTGCTCGACGAACCCGCGTCTGGGCAGTCCGAGGCGGAGACCGATGCCTTCGCTCGTCTCTTGGGCGACCTCGCCGGAGAGGGGCTCACGGTGGTGCTCGTCGAGCACGACGTGCACCTGGTGTTCCGAGTGTGCAGCACCGTGCACGTGCTCGACTTCGGCGAGATCCTGGCCGTCGGTACACCCGCCGAAGTGCAACACGACCCGCGTGTTGTCGCCGCGTATCTGGGCAGCGGTGTCTCATGACCGACGCGATCCTCGAGCTGCGCGGGATTCGTGCGGCGTACGAACGCATCGAGGTGCTGCACGGTGTCGATCTCGCGTTGCGGGCGGGCACGGTGATGGCGGTGCTCGGGCCGAATGGTGCCGGCAAGACCACGATGTTGTCAGTGATCGCCGGGCTGCTACCGGCGACGGAGGGCGACGTCCTTCTCGCCGGGCGCCGTGTGAATGGCGCCCGCGCCGACGACCTCGCGCGCCGAGGCTTGTGCTTGGTGCCCGAGGGCAAGGGCGTGTTCCCCAACCTCACCGTGCGCGAGAACCTCATGATGGCGACGCACACGGGGCGGTCGCGGGCCGAGGTCGAAGAGGCTGCGTTCAGCCGGTTCCCGGCGTTGGCGGCCCGACGTACGCAGCTCGCTGGGACACTCTCGGGCGGCGAGCAGCAGATGCTGGCGATGGCCCGCGGGCTGGCAACCGACCCCGCCGTCCTCTTGCTCGATGAACTCTCGATGGGTCTGGCACCAATCATCGTCGAGGCGCTGTACGAGAAGGTGGCAGTGATCGCCCGTGAGGGAGTCAGCATCCTCGTGGTCGAGCAGTTCGCCAAGCTCGTGCTCGATGTGGCCGACGAGGCCGCGATCATGGTGCAAGGGCGGGTCGCAGCTGTCGGCCCTCCGCATGAACTGGCCGGCGAGCTCAGCTCGGCGTATTTGGGAGGTTGAAGGTCGTGGACGAGCGCCCAGAGCGCGTCGAGCAGTTCAAGGAAGAGATCGCGTCGATGCGACTACGTGACCCGTCGACGGCACGCGACCGTCTGCTGTTGCGCCTCGGCATCGCGGGCATGGTGATCGGCATCGCCCACGGTGTCTACGCCTACACGTTGTCGCACGGCACCACGAACCCGTTGCAGCAGCGTGACGCGATCGTGATCGCGCTCCTGGGCGTTGCCGTGACGGTCGCAGGAGCTGCCCTGTTCGTGCGCTACTCGGTCGCGCAGTTCCTACGGTTCTGGCTGGCCCGGCTCACGTACGAGCAGCAGGCCCAGACCGATCGCGTCGTGGACGCAATCAGGCCGGAGCAAACTCCACCCGCATCTCCTTGATGCCGTTGATGAAGTTCGAGCGGAGCCGGCGCGGGGGTGCCGCCAATTGCATCTCCGGGATACGACTGGTGATCTCCTGGAACATCACCTTGATCTCCGCCCTCGCGAGGTTCGCGCCGAGGCAGAAGTGAGGGCCGCCGCCGCCGAACGCCACGTGGAGCGTGTGCAGGTTCGGATCGCGGGTGATGTCAAACGTGAAGGGGTCATCGATCACCGACTCGTCGCGGTTCGCGGACATGTGCCAGAACACGACCGGCTCACCAGCGGGAATGTCCACGCCCGCGAGCTGTGTGTCGACCGTGGTCGTGCGCCGGAAGTTCATCACCGGCGTGGACCAGCGCAGGATCTCCTCTACCGCACTGTCGATCAACGATGGGTCCTCGACGAGCTTCTCGTACTGATCGGGGTGCTCGATGAACGCCAGCATGCCGTGTGAGATCGCGTTGCGGGTGGTCTCGTTCCCGGCCACGGAGAGCAGCAGGAAGAAGAGATTGAACTCGAGGTCCGAGAGGTGCTCGCCGTCGACATCGGCGTGCAGTAGGGCGCTCACGATGTCGTCCTGGGGGTTCTTGCGGCGATCGGCGGCCAGTCCTTCGGCGAATGCGTAGAGCTCCATCGCCGCGCCAAAGGCGTCTTCACGCGACGTCTGGAACTCGGGATCGTCGAACCCGATGAGCTGGTTGGACAGTTCGTAGATGACCTTGCGGTCCTCCCGGGGCACGCCGAGGAACTCGGCGATCGCGATGAGTGGAAGCTCGGATGCGACCTCGGGCACGAAGTCGCACTCGCCCCGCTCGATGATCGCGTCGACAATGCCCTTTGCCTCTTCCTCGAGGTGCTGCTGCAACTCGCGGATCATCCGCGGCGTGAAGCCCTTGTTCACGATCTTGCGCAGCTTGGTGTGATCGGGCGGATCCATGTTGAGCATCATCATCCTCTGCGTCTCGAGGTTGTCCTCGGTCATGTCGAGCGTCGCGCCGCCGAGCCAGGAGGAGAACGTCTTCGAGTCACGGTTCACCGTGACGAGGTCCTGGTGGCGCGTCACGCACCAGAAGTCGCGGCCGTCCGGCTTCGGATGCAGGTAGACGGGCGCCTCTCGGCGGAGCGTGGCGAACATCTCGTGCGGCACTCCGTCGACGAAGTTGTCGGGGTCGTACACGTCAACTTCGCTGAGCTCCATGAACCCTCCGAAATAGAACACGTTTCAGTTTCGACGTTACACTCGCCCGCCGTGAGTGACCAGCCTGAGGAACCGCACCTCCTGTACGAACGCGACGGCCACGTGGCGATCGTCACGATGAACCGGCCCGCCGCGAAGAACGCGCTGTCGGGCGAGATGCTGGTTCGGATGTACGACGCGTGGGTCGAGATCGACGAGGATCCCGAGTTGCGCGTCGGCATCTTGACCGGCGCCGGGGGCACGTTCTGCTCGGGCATGGATCTGAAGGCGTTCGCGGGGAACACGCAAGGAGAGAACCCCTTTCAGCAGCGTTTCGAGGAGGACTCGGACCTGCACTGGAAGGCGTTGCTGCGCCACTTCCGTCCGCGCAAGCCGATCATCGCTGCCGTCGAAGGCTTCGCGTTGGCCGGCGGCACGGAGATCCTGCAAGGCACGGACATTCGGGTGGCGGGGGAGGGAGCGACGTTCGGGATCACCGAAGTGGCGCGGGGACTGTTTCCTCTCGGCGGGTCAACCGTGCGGCTCCGCCGGCAGATTCCGTACACGCTGGCCGCCGAGATGTTGTTGACCGGTCGGCGGGTGCCTGCGGCGGAGGCGAAGGACATCGGCCTCATCGGCCACGTCGTCCCCGACGGGACGGCACTCGAGAAGGCGCGCGAGATCGCCGATCAGATCGCGGCCAACGCACCGCTGTCGGTGCAGGCGGTGCTGCGATCGCTGCGCGAGGGTGCCGAGATGAGCGAGGCGGATGCGCTGGCGAACGAGCTCGAGCTCGGCTGGCCCATCTTCGCCACAAAGGACGCCAAAGAGGGCGCCACCGCCTTCGCAGAAAAACGCCCCGCCAACTTCAAAGGCGAGTAACTCTCCGCAAATCCCACTCAGACCTACACAGATCTGTGTATGTCTGAGTGGGATTTCGGGATGGGTCAGGTGTTTGCGGTCGCTACCAGCTTCTGGGCCCAGGGGTAGTCGGGCTTGCCGCTGGGGGAGCGTTCGATGCGGTCGACGAGATGCAGCTCGCGCGGCACCTTGTAGCCGGCGATCTTCGTGCGGCAGTGCGACGCCAGGTCGTCGAGCGTGGGCGTGAGCCCAGAGCGTGGCTGCACGACGGCGGTGACCCGTTGCCCCCACCGCTCATCCGTCGCACCCACCACGAGCGCGTCGAACACGTCAGGATGCGACTTCAACGCCGACTCGACCTCCTCGGGGAAGATCTTCTCGCCGCCGGAGTTGATGCACATCGACCCGCGCCCGAGCAGGGTGATGGTGCCGTCGTCCTCCCACAACGCGAAGTCGCCGGGGACCACGTAGCGCCGGCCGTCCTTCGCGGTGACGAACGTGGCTCGGGTCTTCTCTTCGTCCTTGTAGTAGCCGATCGGAATGTTGCCGCCCCGCGCGACCTTGCCGGTGATGCCGCAGCCAGGAGTGAGGATGTTGAGGTCCTCGTCGACCACGACGGTGTCGGGCGCGGGCACAACCGTAGGGCCGCCCTTCATCGCGGTGCCGTCCTTCGGGACTTGGGCGAGCCCGTTGAATCCCCCTTCCGACGAGCCGATCGAGTCAGTGATCACCAGATTCGGGAAGTACGCGAAGAAGCGATCCTTCACCGGCGCCGAGAACAATGCCGCGCTCGAGCTCACCGCCAGCATCGAGCTCGTGTCCCACCGATTGGAGTTCGCATCGAGCGTCTCGATCAACGGCCGGCCCATGGCATCGCCCGTGATCATGATCGCGTTGACTTTCTCGCGCTCGATCGAGTCCCAGATGTCCTCGGCATCGAAGCGCGGCGTCAGCATCACGGTGTTGCCCTTGAACAGCATGCCGAGCATTCCCCACTGGCAGGCGCCGTGCATGAGGGGCGGCAGCATGAACGAGACGATCGGGAAGCCGTCCACCGCCGCGTCGGCGAGCTCAGTGTCGGACTCGACCTTGTGGCCGGTGATGGCGTCGATGCCCTGGCCGAGCGCCATGAACACATCTTCCTGGCGCCACACCACCCCCTTCGGCATGCCCGTGGTGCCACCCGTGTAGAGCATGTAGTGATCGTCGCCAGATCGTTCGCCGAAGTCGCGTGCCGGGCTCTGCGCGTCGCGCTCGGCGTCCCATGAGGCGTCGATCGGGAGGACCTCCTTGACCACCGGGACACGTGAGCGGACGGCGTCGAGGCGATCGGCGAACTCTGGGTCGTAGACGACAACGGTGCAGTCGGCGTTGTCGAGGAGATACGCGAGTTCCTCCTCGACGTAGCGGAAGTTGATGTTGATCGGCACGGCGCGCAACTTGAACGCGGCCAGCATCGCCTCGACCCACGGAACGCAGTTGTAGGCGTAGATGCCGATGTGGTCACCGGAACGGACACCGACGGTCGCGAGCCGATGGGCGACCTGGTTCGCTCGCTGGTCGAGTTCGGCGAATGTGAGGTGATCGTCGCCGACGATCAGGGCTGCCCGATCCGGCACGCGGT
The DNA here is from genome assembly GCA_041166685.1 of Acidimicrobiaceae bacterium. Taxonomy (GTDB): domain Bacteria; phylum Actinomycetota; class Acidimicrobiia; order Acidimicrobiales; family JACDCH01; genus DASUCS01. The sequence goes on from JBEEGD010000184.1 coordinate 5,530, forward strand.
CGGCCGTGTGCTCGAAGAGATCGGCGATGTTGTACGCCATTTCGTCAGATTAGAACAGGTTCCAGTTTTGCCGCACGGCCGAAGCGGGCAAGACTGCCGATGTGACCAGAGCGTTCCTGATCGTGGCTGCCATCGGCTTCGTCGCCACCCTCAACGCCTTCTCCCCCCGCAGGAACGTTCTCCTGCTCGTTCCGAGCTTCTTCAGCGCGTGGATCACGATCGAATTGGCGCCGTGGTTGCTGTTCTGGGAAGCGGTCGGCGTGGTGTTCTTCGTGGTCAACGGGGCGGTGGACGGCACCGAGGGCGTCGTGGCCCTGGTGCTGGCGACGCTGACCTGCGTCGGGCTCGGGGTGATGATCCTCGGAGCCCGCCGCACCGTTGTGACGATGAGCGACGCCATGGCGGATCTGGAGATCGACGACGACGCGCCACGGTTCCCACGTTCGCACGTGCTTTTCCCGATCCTGATGCGCCACCGGGCCGGCGTGACGAAAGTTCGCAACATCACGTTCGCCACTTACGGCAACAAGAAGGTGCGCCTCGACGTGTACAAGGGCGACGACGCCAAGCCCGGAGATCTGCGTCCCGGCATCATGCAGGTCCACGGCGGTGGCTGGGTGATCGGCGACAAGCGCGAGCAGGGAATCCCGCTGCTGAGCCATCTGGCCGCCAACGGGTGGGTGGGCATCAACGCCAACTACCGGCTGAGCCCGCGGGCGAAGTTCCCCGACCATCTCGTCGATCTGAAGAAGGCGATCGCCTGGTACCGCGAGCACGCGGACGAGCACGGCGCCGATTCCGAATTCCTCTGCGTCACCGGCGGGTCGGCGGGCGGCCATCTCGCCGCACTCGTGGGTCTGACCGCGAACGACCCTGAGTACCAACCGGGCTTCGAGGACGTCGACACCACCACGCTGGCCGCAGTGCCGTTCTACGGCGTGT
>JBEEGD010000185.1:0-3732 GCA_041166685.1 Acidimicrobiaceae bacterium
GCCCAGTCCTCGCCATTGACCGACCTGACCGCGCGCGAGCACGAGGTGCTGGCGGAGATAGCGCAGGGAAAGAGCAACACCGCGATCGCGGAGTCGCTCTTCCTGACCAAGCGCGCGGTCGAGAAGCACATCAACTCGATCTTCCTGAAACTCAACCTCTCGGAGGCGCACGACGTGAGCAAGCGCGTCAAGGCCACATTGTTGTTCCTGGCCGAACCCGAGGGATGACCGGCCTCTTGCCGAGTTGGAAGGACGGCGCCGCGAAGCTGGCGATTGTCGACTTCGTCGAGCGAACGGTGTCGGATGTGCCGGTCGAAGAGCGCGTCGCGGTCTTCGACAATGACGGCACCCTGTGGTGCGAGAAGCCGATGCCGATCCAGGCGGACTTCATCCTCCGTCGGCTGTTCGAGATGGCGGACGCCGAACCTGAGCTGCGGGAGCGCCAGCCGTGGAAGGCGGCGTACGAGCGCGACTACGCGTGGCTGGGAACGGTGCTCGCCGAGCACTACGCGGGCGACGACGCGAACGTCGACACGCTGCTGGGCGGAGTCCTTGCTGCGTTCGCGGGGATCAGTGTCGACGACTTCGAGGCCAAGTCGGACGCATTCCTTCGCAGCGGGCAGCATCCCAGCCTGGGTCGCGGGTATCTCGAATGCGCGTACGCGCCGATGGTCGAACTCCTCCGCTACCTGGAGGCGAACGGCTTCTCGAGCTACATCGCCTCGGGCGGGGGGCGCGATTTCATGCGCCCCATCAGCCACGAGGTGTACGGCATCTCACGTGAGCGGGTGATCGGCAGTGCGTCGACGCTGGAATACGTCAGCGACGATCGTGGCGGCACGATCACTCACAGGCCCGAGGCCGACTACCTCGACGATGGCTCACAGAAGCCGATCCGCATCTGGAGCCGCACCGGCCGCCGGCCAGTGCTCGCCGCCGGCAACTCCAACGGCGACATCCCGATGCTCGAGTTCACCCGGCATCAGGACAAGCCGTTCCTTCCCCTGCTCCTGCTCCACGACGACGCGGACCGCGAGTTCGACTACATGAGCGGCGCCGAAAGGGCTCTCCAGAAGGCCGACGCGGATGGCTGGACGGTCGTCAGCATCAAGAACGACTGGGCCACCGTTTTCGCGACCTAGACCCAAGTCTCTGCCGCGCGCCGCCGAGCGAGTCATCCCGATTGGGTGATGCGCGAACCGCCGCGGCCGACCACGATGCATCAACACGTCAGCCAGGGCGGCCGCACCTATCCGGTTGCCGGCGAGGAGTCATTCCATGAGCGCGCGTTTCAACGGGAAGGTCGAAGTCGACATTCGCGATTCGGTTCCCGACTGGTCCCCGTTCGAGCCACCCAAGGCACCCGACGGTGCCCCGAGCGTCCTCTACATCGTCCTCGACGACGTCGGTTTCTCGGCGATGGCTGCCTATGGCGGCCCGGTCGCGACGCCCAACATCGAGCGCATCGTCGACACCGGGCTTCGCTACACGCAATGGCACACGACCGCGCTGTGCTCCCCGACCCGCTCGTGCCTCTTGACCGGGCGCAACCACACCCGCAACGGGATGGCGTGCATCACCGAGTGCGCCAGTGGATTCCCGAACGCCAACGGCGTGATCCCGCCGGAGAATGGGCAGATCCAGGAGATCCTCGGAGGTCTTGGCTGGAACACCTACATGGTCGGGAAGTGGCACCTGTGCCCCGAAGCCGAGATGAACCTTGCGTCGACCCGCCGCAACTGGCCGACGGGCCGCGGCTTCGAGCGCTTCTACGGCTTCCTCGGGGCCGAGACGAACCAGTGGTATCCCGACCTCGTCTACGACAGCCACCCCGTCGACCCGCCGAAGTCGCCCGAGGAGGGCTACCACCTCACCGAGGACCTCACCGACAAGGCGATCGAGTTCATCAAGGACGCGAAAACGCTCGCGCCCGAGAAGCCGTTCTTCCTGTATTACGCGCCCGGCGGCTGCCACGCCCCGCACCACGCCCCCAAGGAGTGGATCGACAAGTTCCGCGGCCGCTTCGACATGGGCTACGAGGCCATCCGCGAGCAGATCCTCGCCCGCCAGAAGGAGCTCGGGATCGTGCCCCCCGAGACGGAACTGCCGCAGATCAACCCGATCGGCACACCGGAGACCCGCCAGGGCCCGGACGGCCAGCCCTTCCCGGAGCTCGACATGACACGGCCGTGGAGCTCGCTCTCGGCCGAGGAGCAGCAGCTCTTCTGCCGCATGGCGGAGGTCTACGCGGGGTTCCTCGCGCACACCGACGACCAGATCGGCCGCATGCTCGACTACCTGGAGGAGACCGGTCAGCTCGAGAACACGATGATCGTCGTCGTCTCCGACAACGGGGCGAGCGGCGAGGGAGGACCGAACGGGTCGGTCAACGAGAGCAAGGTGGCGAACGGCATCCCGGACGACATCACCGAGAACCTGGCGGCCATCGACGACCTCGGCGGACCGAAGACCTACAACCACTACCCGAACGGCTGGGCGATGGCGTTCAACACGCCGTTCAAGATGTGGAAGCGCTACGAGTTCAACGGCGGCACGTCAGACCCGTGCATCATCTCGTGGCCGGCGGGGATCGACGCACACGGCGAGGTGCGCCAGCAGTACCACCACGCGGTGGACATCGTGCCGACGATCCTCGACGCCCTCGGTGTCGAGGCACCGGAGACGATCGGCGGGCATGTGCAGAGCGAGTTCGACGGGGTGAGCATGCGCTACAGCTTCGACGCGCCCCCGATGCCGAGCGCGCGCGCGACGCAGTTCTATTCGATGCTCGGCTCGCGGAGCGTGTGGCACAACGGCTGGAAGGCCGTCACCGATCACCCGACGCTGAGCGGCTGGGGTCACTTCGCGGCCGATACCTGGCACCTCTACCACACAGACGTGGACCGCTCGGAGCTGCATGACCTCGCGGAGGAGGAGCCCGCGCGCCTGCAGGAGCTCGTGAACCTGTGGTACTCGGAGGCGGGCGCCAACGACGCCTTCCCGCTGGACGACCGGTCGGGTCTCGAGCTCCTGACCACCCCGAGGCCGGTTCTGTCACCCGCGCGCAACCGGTACGTGTACTACCCGGACCTCGCCGACGTGCCCGAGTCCCAGGCGGTCAACATCCGCAATCGCTCCTACGCCGTTGCCGCTGTGGTGGATCTGCCGGGTCCCGGAGCTGAAGGCGTGCTGTTCTCGCACGGTTCGCGCTTCGGGGGTCACGCGCTTTACGTCAAGGACAACCGGTTGCACTACGCGTACAACTTCGTGGGCATCTTCGAGCAGCTGGTCGTGGCCACCGAGGAGCTTCCAGTGGGCGAGAAGGTCATCCTCTCCGCGGCTTTCGAGAAGACCGGCGAAGACCCGCCGGGCGTCGCCGTCGGCACGCTGTCGCTGTACCACGGCGACGAGAAGGTGGGTGACGGTCAAATCAAGACCCAGCCGGGCAAGTTCGCAATCGCCGGCGAGGGCTTGTGCGTCGGGCGCGACAGCGGTGAGCCGGTGAGTCCCGACTACGCCACCGGCCCCTCGCCCTGGCTGTTCACCGGCGGCGCGATCGGTCGTGTTGCCGTCGACGTCAGCGGCGAACCCTATGTCGACCTCGAGCGCGAGGCCGTCGCGATGATGGCTCGCGAGTAGGCCGCTCAAAGGCGGCCCTATGCCATGAGGCAGCGACTGGCGGCGACTGTCGCACTCGTCGTGGGACTGGCCACGATCGCTGTCGCCGTCGCT
>JBEEGD010000186.1:0-4360 GCA_041166685.1 Acidimicrobiaceae bacterium
CGCGGTGCCCGTGAAGCTCACTGATCGAGCGGACGACAAGAAGCCCAAGCAAGCCGTGCTCGTGCTGCAGCGCAACGGGGACTCGTGGCGGGTTGCGGCGTCACAGCCTGCATCTGCAGACTTGCGCGTGCCGAGCGACGGCGGCCCGGAGGTGTCTGAAGCCCCCTTCACGCTCTACGCCGTTGCGTTGCTGTTCGGCGTTGGGGTCGCGGCGACCGCGTCCGCGCTGGTGCGGGCCGCGGGTCGCGAGAACGAGGCGCTGTTGTCAGCCTGATTGGCGGATGAGCTTGGCCACGAGCGCCGTCCATCCGGTCTGATGTGCCGCGCCGAGCCCCTTGCCCGAGTCGCCGTGGAAGAACTCGAAGAAGGTCGGGTGGTCCTTCCAATGGGGGTCCTCATCGAAGCGTTGGACGCCCCCGTTCACCGGGCGTTTCCCCTCGTCGTCGGGAAGGAAGAGGCTGACCAGTCGTCGGGAGAGCTCGGTGGCGACCTCGCCCAGGGTCAGCTCGCAGCCTGAGCCGGTCGGGTACTCGACCTTGAAGTCCTTGCCGTAGTAGTGGTCAAACTTCTGGAGCGACTCGATCATCAAGTAGTTGAGGGGGAACCAGATCGGGCCGCGCCAGTTGGAGTTGCCGCCGAACAACCACGTGTCGGAGTCGCCGGGCTGGTAGCGAACCTCGAGCGTCTCGCCGTGGAAGTCGAGGCGAACGGGATCGTTCTCGTGCGCTTTCGAGAGCGACCGCAGCCCGTGGGGCGAGAGGAACTCGGACTCATCGAGCATGCGCGCCAGGATGCGTCGCAGCTTGTCCGGACCGACGAGCGCCAAGAAGTGTCGTTCTCGGTCCCCGCCGAAGTCCGATACATGCAGCCCGCTGCACTGGTCCGGCCGCTTGCGGATGAACCAGTCGGCCCGCTTGCGGAACTCGGGAAGGTTCATCAGTGACCTGGCATCGAAGCTCTCCACTGCGAACAACGGAATCAGCCCGACCATCGAGCGCACCCTGAGGGGGATGCGCTGGTTCATGTCGTCGACGAGCACGTCATAGAAGAAGCCGTCCTCGTCGTCCCACAACGAGAACCCGTCGCGGTAGGTGGCGGCGGAGGCGATCGTCAGGAAGTGCTCGAAGAACTTCGTGCAGATGTCCTCGTAGGTCGGATCGTGATGGGCGAGCTCGGCCGCCATTGCCAACATGTTGAGGCAGTACATCGCCATCCACGACGTGGCGTCTGACTGTTCCAATGTGTGTCCACTCGGCAGCGGGCGCGACCGATCGAACAGGCCGATGTTGTCGAGCCCGAGAAAGCCGCCTTCAAAGAGGTTGTTGCCTTCAGCGTCCTTCCGGTTGACCCACCAGCTGAAGTTCATCAGCAGCTTGTGGAAGATGCGCTCGAGGAAATCCCAATCCTTCTCGCCGCGCTGGATGGCGTCGATCTTGAAGACGCGCCATGCCGCCCAGGCGTGGACCGGTGGGTTGACGTCCTCGAAGGCCCACTCGTACGCCGGCAGCTGTCCGTTGGGGTGCATGTACCACTCTCGACAGAACAGCAGGAGCTGGTCCTTGGCGAAGTCGGAGTCGACGAGTGAGAGCGCGACCATGTGAAAGGCCGTGTCCCACGCGGCGTACCACGGGTACTCCCACTCGTCGGGCATGGAGATGATGTCGGCGTTGTGGAGGTGACCCCAATGCGCGTTGCGCCCGTCCTCTCGTCCGGCGGGCGGTGGCGGGGAAGCCGGATCGCCCTGCAGCCACTGACGCACGTCGTAGCGGTAGTGCTTCTTGCCCCACAGCAGTCCGGCGAGGGCCTTGCGCTGCACCGCTTTCGCTTCATCAGACGCCGTTGGGGCGAGCTCGCGGTAGAACTCGTCGGCCTCCGCCTGGCGAGCCGCGATGGTGGCGTCGAAGTCCGGACCAAACGGATCGTCGTGTTGCAGGTCGCTCAGGCGCAGCCGGACGGACTTGGTTTCCCCCGGGGCGATCGTGAGTCGGTGCCACGCCGCCGCCTTCGTGCCCGACTGCGCGGGGTTCACGGTGGGAGCGCCGCTGATGACGTGGTCGTTGATGCCGTCCTTTGGATAGGACGAGCTGTTGCCCGCGCCGTAAAGGCGCTCGAAGTTCGTGTCGTTCTCGCAGAAGAGCCAGCCGTCCGCCGCTGTCCCCTCAGATGCGAGCCAGTGGTCGCCGAGGCTGCCGTGCACGATCTTCACGTCGTTGTGGTCCAGCTCGAGCCACGGCCGGCGGTCGTCGCGACCCCACGACCACGTGTTGCGGAACCACAACGTCGGCAGGACGTGCAGGGGCGCGGGGTCTGGGCCTCTGTTTGTCGCCTCGATCACGATGCAGATGTCGTCGGGCGCGGCCTTGGCGTAGGTGAGCTTGATGTCGAAGTACCGGTCTTCGTCGAAGACGCCGGTGTCGATGAGCTCGTACTCCGGCTCGTTCACGCCCCGGCGGCCGTTCTCCGCGACGAGGTCGGAGTACGGGAACGCCTGCTGCGGATACTTGTAGAGCCACTGCATCCACGAATGGGTCGGGGTCGAGTCGAGGGCCCACCAGTACTCCTTCACGTCTTCGCCGTGATTGCCCTCGGAGTTGGTCAGACCGAACAGCCGCTCCTTCAGGATGCCGTCGTTCTCGTTCCACACCGCCAGTCCGAAACACACGTGCTGCCAGCGATCGCAGATGCCGCCGAGACCATCCTCACCCCAGCGGTACGCGCGCGATCGGGCGTGATCGTGGGGGAACGAGTCCCACGCGGTCCCGCCTTCGCTGTAGTCCTCGCGCACCGTTCCCCACTGTCGCGCCGGAAGGTAGGGGCCCCACCATTTCCAACGGGCCGTTCCTTCCCGGTCCGCATCCAGCCGGTCTTGTTCCGCGTCGCCTCGCACGGTCGGACAGTGTGCCCCATAACTCCAGTGGGATTTGGCTAGCCGACGGGTGCGTTCCACGTTTCGAGGGCGGGGGCCTCGCGCTCGTAGCCGAGAATCGACAGCGTGGCCGGCGACAAGATGAGGTGACGGCCAAAGCCGGGGGGCTGATCGAGCCACCGCGCCGCCAGCACTCGCAGGATGTGACCGTGGGCGAAGACCAGCACGTCTCCGTCGACCTGGCGCACCCGCTGGATGACGCGATCCGCGCGAGCGGCGACCTCGTCGATCGTCTCGCCGTCGGGCACGCCGTCGTCCCAGAGGAACCACCCGGGGCGGTCCTTGCGGATGTCGAGCGTCTTGAGCCCTTCGTAGTCGCCGTAGTCCCACTCGCGCAGGTCGTCCACGACGGTGGCGTCCGGGAACCCGGCAAGCGCCGCCGTCTCGCGTGCTCGCGAGAACGGGCTCGTCAGCACGAGCGCAAACGTTCGTCCGGACAGGAACTCGCCCACCTTCTTCGCCCGCTCTCGACCGACGTCCAGCAGTGGGACGTCGGTGCGGCCGGTGTGCTGGCCACGCAGCGACCACTCCGTCTCGCCGTGGCGTACGGCGAAGAGTCGAGTCACCGAGATGCGCGATAGCGGCGGATCAGCACGTTGGTCGACGAATCGTGCGCAAGCTCGGGCTCATCGGCCGCCTCGAGCTCGGGCACGATGCGGTTCGCCAGGGCCTTGCCCAACTCGACGCCCCACTGGTCGAACGAGTTGATGTGCCAGATCGTGCCCTGCGTGAACACCTTGTGCTCGTACAAGGCGACGAGTTGGCCAAGCGTGTTCGGCGTGAGCGCGTTGACCAAGAGCGTGTTCGTCGGACGGTTGCCCGGAAAGACGCGGTGGGGGACCTGATGGGGCGGTACCCCTTCTGTCTCGACCTCGGCGCGCGTCTTGCCGAACGCCAACGCCTCCGTCTGCGCGAACAGGTTGGCCATCAGCAGGTCGTGATGCGACCCGACGTCGTGCGCCGGCCGAAGAAAGCCGAGGAAGTCGCACGGGATCAGCGTCGTGCCTTGGTGGATCAACTGGTAGTACGCGTGCTGACCGTTCGTGCCAGGAGTGCCCCACACGACCGGGCCGGTGTCGATGCCAACGGGATTGCCTTCGAGGTCGACCGACTTGCCGTTTGATTCCATGTCGAGCTGTTGCAAGTACGCGCTGAAACGCGACAGGTAATGGTTGTAGGGCAACACCGCTTGACTCTGCGCGCCGAAGAAGTCGCGGTACCAGAGTCCGATCAATCCCAACAGGGCGGGCAGGTTCTGTTCGAACGGAGTCGTGCGGAAGTGCTCGTCCATGGCGTGGAACCCGGCGAGCATGTCGCGGAAGTGGTCCGGGCCGATGGCGATCATGAGCGAGAGACCGATGGCCGAGTCGTAGCTGTAGCGGCCGCCCACCCAGTCCCAGAACCCGAACATGTTCTCGGTATCGATGCCGAACT
>JBEEGD010000187.1:0-8354 GCA_041166685.1 Acidimicrobiaceae bacterium
GATCTCGGTGAACCGAGCCGGATGGGCGGTGTTGGACGCCGGGCTCAAAGCGATCGCCATGGACCACGGCAATCCCACGGTCGAGGGCGGAAATCTGTGGTTCGTGTCCGACGAGCACACCACGTACTCCCCCGCCGATGGCGCGCCCCTCCCGAAGGTCGGCGATCGCGTGCGCGTGATGCCGGCGCACATCGATCCGACGATCGCGAAGCACGAACGCATGCATGTCGTCGACGGCGACGACATCGTGGAGACGTGGGAGATCGACCTACGCCACTGGTGAGACGCGGGTGACGGCGTCGGTCACTGCAGGAGTTCGGCGAGTGTCCTGAGGGCGCGGGCGCGGTGGCTGATGCTGTTCTTCTCCGCGGTCGTGAGTTCGGCGAATGTCCGCCCGTCGGCTTCGACCGGTTCGAAGACCGGGTCGTAGCCGAAGCCGTTGGTACCGCGCGGAACGAGGGCAATCGTGCCGTCGACCCAGCCAGCCGCCACGACCTCGCGTCCGTCGGGAAAACGGACGAGCGCGACCGTGCGGAAACGGGCCATGCGTTCCTCGGGCTCGGACAAGTCGGCGAGCGCGTCGATCAGCTTCGCGACGTTGTCGGCGTACGTGGCCTTCTCGCCCGCGAACCGAGCGGTGAACACGCCCGGAGCGCCGCCGAGCGCGTCGACCTCGAGCCCGGTGTCGTCGGCCAGCGCCGGCTGGCCGGTCGCGTCGCACACGGCTACAGCCTTGAGCCGCGCGTTGCCCTCGAGGGTCGCGGCGTCCTCCACGACGTCGGGAACATCGGCGGGCCGCGGATCGAGGTCGATTCCGAACGGCGCCAGCACCGCGCGCATCTCCGCCACCTTGTCGGGGTTGGCGGACGCGCAGACGAAGCGCATCAGCTGGGACGGCCGAGCGCGCGTGGCATCGGCGGCGACGCGGTCATCTCCTCTTGCAGCGCGACGATTTCGGTGATGCCCTTCACTCCGAGATCAAGGAGCGTGTCGAGTTCGCTGCGACTGAACGGCAAGCCTTCGGCGGTTCCCTGCACCTCGATGAATCGGCCGGAACCGGTCATGACCACGTTCATGTCGACTTCGGCGTTGGCGTCTTCGACGTACGCGAGGTCGAGCATGGGCAGTCCACCGACGATGCCGACCGAGATGGCGGCGCACGGTTCGCGTAACGGGTGTTGACTGATCACCTTCGCCTGCACGAGTCGCGTCAACGCATCGTGGAGCGCCAGATAACCGCCGCAGATCGACGCCGTGCGCGTGCCGCCGTCGGCTTGCAGCACGTCACAGTCGACAATCACCTGACGCTCGCCCAGCGCGGCCATGTCGCACACCGCACGGAGCGAACGGCCGATGAGCCGCTGGATCTCCTGTGTGCGTCCGGACGGACGGCCGTCCTTCACCTCCCGCTTGACCCGCTCGGCCGACGACCCCGGCAGCATCGAGTACTCGGCGGTGACCCACCCCTTGCCGCGGCCTTTCATCCAACGAGGCACGTCCTCGTCGATCGATGCCGTGCACAACACACGTGTGTTGCCGAAGCTCACGAAGACCGATCCCGCCGGCGCGTCAGTGAAGTCACGCTCGAACGTGATCGGTCGCAGGTCGTCCGGTGAACGACCGTCGGGTCTCGCACTCACAGTTCAATCCTCATGTGGGGGGTCGCGAGCTCGACGTCGTCGCCGAAGGTCTTGGTCGCCTGCTCGCGGGCGAGGTCGCGGTCGGAGTCCGGAAGGAGGTGGGTCAGCACGAGTCTGCCCACGCCGGCCTCGCGGGCCGCGGCGCCCGCCTCCCGGGCGGTCAGATGAGCGAACTCACCCCTCCGGCTCTCGGGGAAGGTCGCCTCGCAGAGCAACAGGTCGAGGCCCGGACCGAGGGTTTTCAGAGACCACGCCGGTCCCGTGTCGGACGTGTAGCCGAACGCGGCCCCGTTGGCGTCGACTCGCACCGCCAATGTCTCGACAGGATGGTCGGTGACCGCGCCGCGGAAGTGCATGTCACCGATCGCGAACTCGGAGCCATCGGTGATGGTGTGCCAGTCGAAGGCGTCATCAACAGAACCGCCCTTCGCGACGAGCAGACGCTCACGGGTGTCGGTGGTCCCGTACACAGGCACTCGCCGTTTGACGTAATACGCGAGCGCGACATACGCGGTCGCGAGCTCGATCCAGTGGTCGGGATGCGAGTGGGTCACGACGATGGCCGTGAGGTCGTCGAGGGTGATGTGCTGCTGCAGGTTCGCCAGCGTGCCGGGGCCGCAGTCGAGCCAGACGTGCGTGGCACCGGACGACAGCAAGTAGCCGCTGCACGCGCCGCCCGGCCCCGCGTACGAACCGTCACAACCCAGAACGGTGATGCTCAGGCCCACGGGACGGTCTCCGCATGAGCCAGCTCGGGGCCGAACAGGCGACCTCCGACTGCGGAGAACGAGATGGGGTCGCCCGACGAGAAGAAACGATGGGCGGGGCTGCGGTCGGCGGGCGCCGCGACGTCAGATCCAAGCAGCCGCTGGCGCACGTCGAACGCGGTCTCGTCGGCCGATGACACCAAGACAACCTCCCGCCCCATCACGTCGCTGATCGTACGGGCAAGGTAGGGGTAGTGCGTGCAGCCGAGCAGGAGCGTGTCGACGTCGGCGCCGCGGACGGGTGCGAGCAGTCGCTCGGCCAGCACGTGCACCTGGTCGCTGTCGGTTTCGCCCCTTTCGACGAACTCGACGAAGCCTGGACACGCGGCGCAGGTGAGCGAGACGTCCGCCCCGGTCGCGCTGACGACGCGCTGGTAGGCGCCCGATGCGACCGTGCCAGCCGTCGCGATCACGCCGATGCGACCCGAGCGCGTCGCGCTGATGAGCGACCGCACTCCCGGTTCGATGACACCGATCACTGGAACGAGCACCGAGGCTTGGAGGTCCTCGAGTGCGGCCGCCGCGGCGTTGTTGCAGGCGACCACGATCAGCTTCACGTCGTGTTCGTCGAGTAGATACTTCGTGATCTCGTGAGCGAACCCACGGACCTCGTCGAGCAGACGCGGCCCGTACGGGTAGCGGCCCGTGTCGCCCACGTAGACGAGATCCTCATCGGGCAAAAGGTCGATCACGGCGCGCGCGACAGTCAGTCCGCCGAATCCAGAGTCGAACATCCCGATGGGACGGCTGTCGCTCATCGCCCGCAAGGGTAGGTTGCCCGCCTATGACGCTGGAGTACTGGCACAACCCCCGTTGCTCGAAGAGCAGGCAAGGCAAGGAGCTGCTCGACGCGGCTGGCGCGAGCTACACCGAACGTCGGTACGTGGACGATGCTCCATCGGCGAAAGAACTCGATCGCGTGCTCACCGCGTTGGGCAAGGAACCGTGGGAGATCGCCCGAATGGGCGAGGACGTGGCCAAGCAGCTCGACCTGAAGGCGCTCCCCCACGACCGCAAGAAGTGGATCGAGGTGATGGTCGCCAACCCGATCCTCATTGAACGCCCGATCCTCGTGACCGACGACGGCCGCGCCGCATTGGGTCGTCCCCCCGACGCACTGAAGGACCTCCTTTAGGTGACTAGCGGAAGTCGAAGGCGACTTTGATCGCGTTGCTGCGGTCTTGGGTGGCGAGCACGGTGAACGCATCGCGCCACTCGTCGAGACGGAACGTGTGCGTGAGCAGGCCGGCGAGGTCGACGCGCCCGTCGGCGGCGAGGTCGAGATAGTGGGCGATGCCGTGTTGGCGCACGCCGTCGACCACTTCGACCCCGAACGCGTTCGAGCCGACGAAGGACAGCTCCTTGAAATACAGCGGGGTGTCCTCCCAGAACGTCGGGCCGTGCACACCGGCCTTCACGATCGTGCCGCGAGCCCGCAACACCCGAGAGCCGACTTCAAACGTCTCGCGTTTTCCGACGGTGTCGTACACGACGTCGATCGCGCCCGGATACGCCATCGGCAGCCCGTCGGCTGGTTGCAGCACGCCGCCGGACCACGCCGCCGCCTCCTCGATCACTTGTAGGGCGGGTTCATGGGCGATGACCGTCGCCCCCAACCGGCGCGCGAGATCAGCCTGCGCGCCGAAGCGGGCGACGACGAGAACCTCCACATCTGGATACAGCGATCGCAGGATCGCCGTAGTGCACGTGCCGAGCGCACCGGCCCCGTACACCATCACCTTTCCGCCAGCCGGCGGCGCGTGCCGCGTCACTGCGTGCAAGCTCACTGCGAACGGATCGGCGAACACCGCGACCTCGTCGGGCACGTTGTCGGGCACCTTGAACAACATCGAGTCGTGCGCGGGCATCAGCTCCGCGTACCCGCCAGACGCATCCTTCGAGGTCCCTGTGTGAATGCCGGGCGCGATCGGCCCGACGCTGAAGCTCGCGCACAAACTGAGGTCGCCGGCGACGCACGCCGCACAGATCGGCGAAACGCCGCGCGGCGCGCAGGAAAGCCACGGATTGAGCACGACGCGGTCGCCGACCTCGAGCCCTCGAGCGTCAGGACCGAGCCCGACCACATCAGCCACGACCTCGTGACCGAGCACCTGTGGCAGGGAGAAGAACGCTTTCATCGGGTTGTCGGGACTCTGCACCTCGCCCCAGTCCTTGAAGACCTGCTTGCTGTCCGACCCGCAGATACCGGTGAGCCGGGGTTTCGTGACCACCCAGTCGGGCCGTAAGAACCCCGGGTCGTCCATGTCGGCGAGCCGCATTGGCGTGTTGGCGAGTCCACGGAGAAGGGGGTTGTCCTCCTCCGGCTCGGGTTGAGGTTCCGGTCGAACTCCATACAGCAGGGCGCGCATCGCGGCACCCTAGAAGTAGATCGTTCCCTTCGCTCGAGCCTCGACCTCGTCGAGATCATCGGTCCACGCCCCAGTCGACAGATACTTCCAGCCCCCGTCCGCCAGGATCAGGGCGACAACGCCCTCGTCGATCGCCTGCGCGCACCGCACCGCACCGCACATCACCGCACCCGAGGAGATGCCCGCGAACACGCCGACCTCGGTGAGGCGCCGCGTCCATTCGATCGACTCACGCGGCCGCACGACCTGCTTGCGGTTCAGAAGCTCATACCCGTTCCCGTCCTCGAAAACCGGGGGCACGAACCCCTCGTCGAAGTTCTTGAGGCCGTCCACCATCTCGCCGGTCGGCGGCTCGATGGCCCACACTTGGATCTCGGGATTGCGCTCTTTCAGGAACGTGCCCACGCCGATGATCGTGCCCGCAGTACCGAGGCCGCACACGAAGTGGGTCAGCTCGGGGCAGTCACGCCACATCTCCGGGCCCGTGCCCTCATAGTGCGCCTTCGGATTGGCCGGGTTGCCGTACTGGAACGGGAACCACCAATCCTCGTGCTCCTTCGCCATCGCTTGCGCGCGCCGCATCGCACCGTTCGATCCCTCAGCGCCCGGTGACGGAAGGATCTCCGCGCCCCACACCTCGAGCAGTTGTCGTCGCTCGATCGAGACGTTCTCGGGGAGCACGATCTTCAACTTGTAGCCGCGGACGCGGCAGATCATCGCCAACGCGATGCCCGTGTTGCCCGACGACGACTCGATCACCGTCTGGCCCGAGCCGGGCGTGAGGCTGCCGGCCTTCTCCGCCTCGTCGATCATCCATTTCGCGGCCCGGTCCTTGACCGAGCCGCCCGGGTTCTGGCCTTCGAGCTTGGCGACGATGCGTACGCGCGGATTGGGACTCAGCGCCGAGACGTCGACCATCGGAGTGTTGCCGATGAGGTCGAGAACGGAGTCGTACACAGGCATGAATTGAATCCCGAGCAGTTCAGCCGGAAATCGTACCGACCGGTCGGCGCTCGACCACCACCGGCTCCTCCGCCTTCCCGTCGCCGACGATCCGATACGAGCGCAGGACGGGCTCGGCCTCCCGCAGCGACACGATCACGTAGTGCCATGTCGGATCGGGCGCCTGGTCGATGTCGGTAGGTGACGGATACGCGTCGGTGTGGGTGTGGCTGTGCATCACGCCGAGCAACTCGATGCCACGTGCTTCCGCGTCGCGATCGGCATGCAGGAAATCGCGCCCGTCGATCTCGTACAGCTTCGCCGATTGCGCGGCGTTGCGGCATGGATAGAACACGTCGACCCGCTCACCCACGCCGGCGAGCAAACCACAGACTTCGAGCGGGTAGCCGTCGAGGGCGAGGCCGATCATCTCCAGGTACGCGTGCTCAGGAAGGCGCAGCATGAGAGCGGGACAGTAGCCAGCCCATCGTCACACCGAACGCGACGTTGTCGGCCCATTGCGGAATCTGAGGCAGCGCCGCGATCGCAGGACGACGCCGACCGATGGTCAAGAGGCTGAGAGCCGCGATCCCCAGACCAGCCAAGGCGCCCCAGAGGACGGTGTGGCGACGCGGCAACAGCCACCCGAGCACCACGCCCCAGAGCCCCGAAATCGCGAAGTGGATGACCACACCGGCGACGAGTCCAGGGCGGACCTCCCGACCGGGGGGCAAGGTGCCCGCGGCTCGGGCGGCGTCGAGCAGCCCGCGCCCGGTCACCAACGCATGCACCGTCGAGGGCGCGCCGCTCGCGACTGAGGCGACCGCCGTCGCGACCGCAACATCGTGGAGACGCCTCCTCATGGTTCTATCGTTGCTCGGCCATGCCGCCGTCGTGAGTCAAAGTCTTCGCGAGCAACCGTCAAGCTCGGCGCGATTACGACGTCTTGGACACGGTCGAGTGCGGCATCGTGCTCCAAGGCTCGGAAGTGAAGTCTCTTCGCGAGGCTCACGTGCAGTTCGCCGACGCCAACGGCTGGATCCGCGATGGCGAGGCGTGGCTCGTCGGACTCCACATCGCTCCGTACAGCCATGCCGCGGGCGTCAACGGCCACGACCCGGACCGTGAGCGCAAGCTGTTGCTGCGCCGCGACGAGATACTTCGGCTCAAGTCGCGTGTCGATCAGGAACGGCTGGCACTGATCCCGCTGTCGCTCTATTTCAAAGACGGCCGGGTCAAGGTCGAACTCGCGCTCGGCAAGGGCCGGCGCCGCTACGACAAGCGTCAGATCCTGTCCAAGCGCGATTCCGACCTCGAATTGCGGCGGGCGCTCCGTCACAAGCGAGACGAGTAGCCAAAACCGGGACGCGCGTCTGGTGCAACCAGCACGCAGTGCGTGCCCTGGTAGATCGTGGGCATGCACTTGTTGCAGTGAATGCAGGTGCCAGCCGTCGCACTTCCCTGCTGCATGCGGTTGACGAGATCGGGTTCGCGCAGCAGCGCTCGCGCCATCGCGACGAACTCGAATCCTTCGTCCAGCGCGTCCTGGATCGTCGCAAGCTCGTTGATGCCCCCGAGGAGGATGAGCGGCATCTCGAGCGCCTCACGAAACCGGCGCGCGTACGGCAGAAAGAACGCTTCCTCGAACGGGTACTCGCGCAGGAAGCGTCGTGACACGAGCTTGAACGGGAGTCGCATCCACGGCTTGAACGTCTTCGCCATCTCCGCGATGGGTGCGTCGCCGCGGAACAAGTACATCGGGTTGAGGAGCGAACCGCCTCCTGTGAGTTGCAGCGCATCCAGACACCCGTCGGCCTCGAGCAGCTGGGCGGTCTCGATGCTCTCGTCGATCGACAGTCCGCCGCGTACCCCGTCGACCATGTTGAGCTTGGCGGTCAAAGCGACCGCGTCACCAACTGCCGCGCGGACGGCCCGGACGACTTGGCGGGGGAACCGAGAACGGCGCTCGACGTCACCACCCCATTGATCGTCTCTGTGATTGAGCTTCGGACTGAGGAACGAGCTCAACAAGTAGTGGTGGCCGAGATGCAGTTCGATCGCGTCGAAGCCGGCCTCCACGATCCGGCAGGCGGCCACGACGAAGTCATCGGTGACGCGAGCGATGTCGGCGTCGTCCATCGCCTTCGTGCGTCGCATGATGATCGGATTGAAACGAGGCGTCGGAGACAGCCCCCGCTCCCCAGCCGCCGCCGCGACCGGGCCGGCGTGGCCGAGCTGCGCGCCAACCATTGCGCCGGTGGCGTGGACCACCTCGGCCAGCCTCCGAAGACCCGGCACCGCCCCGTCCGTCACGACGAGCTCGCCTGGCGCTCCTCTGGCGTCGCGGGTGACCGCGCAAAAGGCCACGGTGGTGAGACCCACTCCCCCGCTGGCAACGGCCAGGTGGTAGTCGATCAGCGCGTCCGTCGGGACGTTCTTGGGCGACATGCCCTCGAACGTGGCCGCCTTGATGATCCGGTTGCGCAGCGTGATCGGGCCGAGGTGCGCCGGGGCAAACGGGTCGGCGGACACCCGGGCGACGGTACACTGACCCTTCCTACAACAAGGGGCTGATCGGTTTCGACGTTGAGACCGGGAGCCGCACGTGCGACCGGAGTTGCTCAGACTCCTTAAAC
>JBEEGD010000188.1:0-2608 GCA_041166685.1 Acidimicrobiaceae bacterium
AGGGGACGGGTTCATGCTCACGTTCCCGAGCGCTCGTCGAGGCATCGGGTTCAGCATCGCCTTGCAACGTGCGCTTCGCCTCTACAACGCGCGGCACCCCGAGCTCATGCTGCGAGTTCGCGTCGGCGTGCACACCGGCGACGCCATCCACGACAAGGGCGACATCTTCGGCAAGCACGTGATCCTCGCTGCGCGGATCGCGTCCATCGCCGAAGGTGCCCAGATCCTGGTGTCGAGTCTGGCCTACGAGCTCGCGAGCAGCTCAGGGGGCGTGCCCTTCGGCGCCGAACGCAAGGTCGAGCTGAAGGGCCTGGTCGGCTCTCATCTCGTCCGGGAGGTCCACTGGTGGGAGGAGCCGGTCGACGCCGACCCGACCCGGGCCTGAGACTCGTCTCGTCAGCCGCCCAAAAGGGGTAAAACGGGCCGGGGAACAGCAGCATCAGCGGGCGGATCGCTAAGGATCGGAGAGCGAAACGCCGATGAGCCAAGCGGGAAAGTCTCAAACCTGCGATGGGGCCCGATGATCGTTACAACCAGCCACAGCACCTATGAGATCCGGCTCACCGAGGGCCGCTTTCGGCGCCTTGCGGGCCCGAGCACCACGACACGGCCCCCAGTCGGGGACTGGCGTCATTTCGAGCAGATCAGCCCCGTCGTCGTGGGCGAGCCGATCCGGTTCTTCTCGATGGGCGAGAGCATCGGGTCTCTGAAGCGGTTCGGGCTCTGGTCGACATCCCCCGTGACAGACATCGTCGACGAGGGCCGCGCCGACGAACACGTGTCCAGGACCTTCTCGGCGCAGGTGCGCGCCAGCTAGCTGAAGTGCCCAGTCGGACCCCATTGGGCCCAGAAGTCTGGTGACGGGTCCACTTGCGATCTAGTTTGTGCTCCGTGCGGAAAACAAACGGGTGGGTGGGATCAAGGCTCGTCGTCGCGGCGGCGAGCGTGGCGGTTGCTCTCGCGGCGATGGTCGGACTGTCGCCGTCGCCCTCGGCGGCCGATGGCGAGATCACGTTCCAGGCGACGATCGACGGGCGGCAGCTGTCCGAGGTCAGCAACAACAAGCCGCTCGAGCTGCATGCGCGGGACACGCCCTTAGAGCTCACGGTGAAGAACGGGTCGTCTCAGGCCGTCGAGGTTCGCTACGTGGCCCTCGAAGGCGGAATCACCGGCTTCAACTTCTTCTCCTACGTGACTCGTATCGATCTTCAACTCGCGCCGGGCGAGACGGGCGACCGGCAGTTCGTGCTCGACCTTGGTGATCTCGACACTCACGCAACAGGACTGCTGCCGTCATCCTTTGGGCTCCTCGACCCCAACCGAAGTGTCATGACGCAGGACGACTTCACCGCGGACGTCGATGGCTCGTTGGCATCGGCCTACGGCATCTTCGGCGTGGCGATCATCGCCATCACGGGTCTGCTGCTGGCCGGTGCGTTGCTACGGCTCTTCTCGAACCGCCTTCCTCAGAATCGGTGGCAGCGAGGGGTCTACTTCGCTTTCCCCGGTTTTGGCATCGGCCTCACCTTGACGTTTGGGTTCTCCGTGCTGCGGGTGTTCGCTCCCGGAGCCGGTGTGTGGATCTCGCTCGTGCTCGTCCTGGGCGCGATCGGATTCATTCTTGGCTACCTGACGCCGAATCCGTATGTAGAGGATCCCGAGGACGATGAAGCTCTGCATGCCGAACTCGACGCGAGACTGATGGCGTCGGTTGCACGCGATCCGCGCGAGACGCTTCAGCCGCCACCGCCTTCGGAATGACAAGTTCGCTCGACGACATCGCGCGCGTCTTACCGCAATATGAGATCGGAGCAGAGCTAGGCCGAGGCGGCATGGGTGTCGTTCTGGCCGGGCGGCACACCAGCCTCGATCGAGCGGTCGCGATCAAGGAGCTACCGGCCGCGCTGGCCACGGATCCCGACATCAGGGCACGGTTCGCTGCCGAAGCGCGTGTGCTCGCCGGACTCGACCACCCGCACATCGTCCCGATCTACGACTACGTCGAGCGCGAGGGCATGTGCATGTTGGTGATGGAGAGCCTGCCCGGCGGAACGGTGTGGTCGCACTTCATCGAGCAAGGCTTCGCGTACGAATCGGCGTGTGCCATCGCGATGGTCACCTGCTCCGGGCTCGACTACGCACACAGCCGAGGCGTGTTGCACCGCGATATCAAGCCCGAGAACTTGTTGTTCTCAGGCGATGGTGCGCTCAAGGTCACCGACTTCGGGATCGCCAAGGTCCTGAACGGCCCCGACACCAAGGCAACGAGTAACGGCGACATCCTGGGCACGCCGGCGTACATCGCGCCGGAGCAGGCGCAGGGCGCCGAGCTCGGCCCTCCGGCCGACGTGTATGCGACCGCGGTGATGCTCTACGAACTTCTGTCAGGACAGTTGCCCTACTCGGAAGAGGGCGGGGCGATGGCGATCGTCTTCCGCCACGTGTACGAGGACGCGAACCCGATTCGCAACGTCGCGCCGCAAGTGCCCGAGGTCCTCGAGGTCGTCGTGATGCGCGGCCTCGCTCGCGATCCGGCCGAGCGCTATCCGGATGCGGAGGCGTTCGGTGTTGCGATCGGCGAAGCCGCGAGCCTGTTGTGGGGTGCGGG
>JBEEGD010000189.1:0-12429 GCA_041166685.1 Acidimicrobiaceae bacterium
TGATCGGCGACCGACACCACGGTGTCGACGGCAGCCCGCACCGCAATGACGGCGGCCAACGCAACGATCAGCACCACGGCAACGACGATGAGTTCCATGCCCTGAACTATGGCGAGGGGGTATGACACTGAACGGGGCGCCTAGTGCCACAACGGTCCGGCTCGACGTGACCGAAACGGGCGCGCGCAGCCGGATCGTTGCGGAGAATGCGACGAAGCGCGGCCGCCTACGCGGACGGTCGGACTGGCGAGAACACGACCGGCATCCGCTCGATGCCGGTGATCGACCTCCGGAGCGGCTCGGCCGTCGCAAGCTCCAGGTCGGGCATTCGAGCGAGCAGCCGCTCGAACATCGCCCGCAGCTCGGCCCGCGCAAGGCTCGCCCCGAGGCAGAAATGTGGCCCGAAGCCGAAGGCCACATGGTCGTTCGGATCGCGTTGGATGTCGAAGCGCTCGGGTTCCGGGAAGTGCCGGTCGTCGAAGTTGGCGGACTCGTACAGGACGATGACCTTCGTGCCGGCTGTGATGGTGACGCCCGCGACGTCGACGTCGACGGTGGCCGTACGGGCCATGTTCTTGATCGGAGACACCCACCGCAGCATCTCCTCGACGGCCGAGGCCAGGAGACCGGGCTCGCCGAGCAGCCGCTGTTTCTGGTCCGAGTGCAGCAGCAGCTGCTCCATTCCGCCGGCGGTCACCTGACGAGTCGTCTCGTCGCCGCCGATGAGCAACAAGAGCGATTCGAAGATGGCCTCACCGTCGTCGAGCCGGTCGCCGTCGACCTCGGCGTGCACGAGGACACTGAAGAGGTCGTCGCGCGGATTGGCGCGGCGGTCGGAGACCATCCCTTGCGCGTATTCGACGAACGAACCGAACGCGTGCGCCGCGGCTTCTATGGCTTCGGGCTCACCGGTGAGCGACCCCAGCATCCCGTGCGACCACTCCAGCAGGTCGTCCCGATCGGCCGGTGCGACGCCGAGCATGTCGCCGATGACGATCATCGGAAGTGGAGCAGCGAGGTCATGCACGAAGTCGCATTCGCCACGCTCGCACACCCGGTCGATCAGATCGTCGCAGATGTCGCGGAGGTGCGGCTCGGTCGCCCGGACGCGCGCTGGAGTGAAGCCGCGGCTCACAATTTGGCGACGCTTCGAGTGGCCCGCACCATCCATGTCGATCATCCATGGAAGTGGTCCGGTGTCGGGACGACTTCCACCCGCGCTCGAGAACGTCTGTGCGTCCCGCTCGACCGCGAGGACGTCGTCGTACCTCGCGACGCCCCACAAACCGCTGTGCGCGTCGAGGTACACCGGCGCGTGGTCGCGCAGCCACCGGTACGCCTTCCGCGCGCCGTCGACGTAGAACTCGCCGGAGAGGAAATCGATGTCGGGCCCAGCCGCGCGCACGACGGCAGGCTACGGGGACGTCAACCGAGGAACCACGGGCGGACGATCGCTCTGCTGGCCTTCGGCACGCCGGGAACGTGGTGGTACACGACCGGCGCACGCTCGCTCGGCCCGAGCGTGTCCAGATCGATCTCCTCGATCACCGGCGCCCGCCGCTTCGGCTCGAGCACGTCGTGCACGCCGAGCGCGACCGCGGTCAAGAGCGCGGTGGCACCCACACCGGCACGCCAGCCAGAAGCGACCTCGGGCGACGCCGGCGTCCGCGCCGTGTCCTGCCGATCGAGCACCGCGCACGTAACGTCGTCGTAGAGATCGGCGAGGTCGTCGTGCACGAGGAACAGCTTAGGGAGAGTGCCGGTAGCGGACCTCGACGTACGAACCCTCGGGTTGCTCGATCGTCTTCGTCGCGCCGTCGTGCCACCAGCCGTTGCGCTCGTAGAACGACCGGGCGTGCGAGTTGCCTTGCAGCGTCCACAGCCGCAGATCGGTGAACCCGTTGTCGTGCAGTGTGGCGATTGCCGCTTGCAACAGCCGCTTTCCGATCCCCAGCCCTTTGGCGGTCGGGTCGATGTACAAGAGGTTGAGATCTCCGGTCACGGCGGGATCGAGGTCGCGGTCGCGAGTCGGACTCGTGACCGCGAACCCGACAACCGTGCCGGGCTGGCCGGCAACCAGCGCGCTGTGCCGACGGGACACCGGCATTCGCAATGCCGGCCACCACGCGGCGTACGTCGCACCGAGGTCCATCGCGTCGAGCACCGGTTGCGGCATCAGTCCGGTGTACGTGGCCTTCCAGGCGCGATGACGAACGACGCACACGGCAGCCGCGTCGCTCGCCTTCGCCTGGCGCACCGGCTCGTCGCCGATGGGACGTACGTACGGCGGCGGGAGCGACTCGCCGCTCGCGGAGGCAAGAGCCGACACATCCGCGATGTCCTGTTCGTCGGGCTCGTACTGGCTGTGCGTCACCACCTGCACTCCCGGCGAAAGGCACCGCACGGTGCGACCATGGATCGTTCCCTCGGCGTGCAGGGCGTACGTGAACCGGCCACCGCCGGGAACCGCTTGCACCATGCCGCGCTCGGTCGGAGTGACGACGTGGAGGTCGACGCGTTGGTCGTACGGCGTCGACAGCACGATACGGGCGGGCGGCTCATCGAGACGTTCGGTGAACCCGAGCGGGCGCAGCGCCTCGACGATGTCCGCGGCGCGAGCCAGCGGAACGACCAAGTCGAGATCGTCATGGACGCGAGTGACGCGCCCCACGATCGCGTCGATCGCCCAACCCCCGTCGACGATGGCGTCGGGGACGTGATCGAGCACGTCCAGTACGAAGTCAGCGCTGAACATCGACCGCGACGGCGTAGGCCCGCCGCTTCGGCACACCCAATGCGCTTGCCACCTCGGCCGCGGCATCGCGCGCCGACAACCCGCGATCGAGCGCAGCATGCACGGCCGCGTTGATGTCGTCGTCGGTGGCGGCCTCGGCCGCGGGCGCGCCATCGACCACGAGGACGAGCTCGCCTCGCGGCTCGCGCTCCGTGGCCCACACGACTGCGTCGCCGATCGTGCCGCGCCACACCTCCTCGTGCAGCTTGGTCAGCTCGCGGGCGACCGCGATCTGGCGATCGCTGCCGAACGCGCCCGCAAGGTCGGCCAGGGTGCGAGCCAAGCGGTGCGGCGCTTCGTAGACCACGATCGTGCGGCGCTCGAGCGCGAGCTCGGCCAGCCGTTCGGTGCGGCCGCCACCCTTGCGCGGGAGAAAGCCTTCGTAGACGAAGCGTCCCGTCGGCAGGCCGCTGGCCACCAAGGCCGCGACCGCCGCAGATGGCCCTGGCACGACTTCGACGACGAAACCCGCGGCCGCGGCGGCGCGCACCAGCCGTTCGCCCGGATCGGAGATGCCCGGCATGCCCGCGTCGGTGACGACCGCGACGCGCTCACCCCGAGACAGGCGAGCGAGCACATCGCCGATGCGCGCCACCTCGGTGTGATCGTTGACGACGAGTAGGGGCGACGTGCGCTCGACACCGGCGTGGGCGAGCAAGCGGCCGGTGCGACGCGAGTCCTCACAGCAGATCGCGTCGGCGGTGCGCAACGCTTCCACCGCGCGAGGAGAGAGGTCACCGAGGTTGCCGATCGGTGTGGCGACGAGGACGAGCGCACCGCTCACGTCACCCTCCTGGCTCGGGGCTGCGCTCGCTCACCCTTTGATCTCGAGCTGATCGCCCACCTTCAGGTTCCAGTGACCAAAGGTGCCCGCCTCCGCTTCGATCACCCCGTGGGCCTTGAACGCGGGCATCCCCAGCCGCCAGCGCCGCATCGTGACGGTGCGCAGGACGACCATGTCCTTGTCGACGAATGCGACGTCGATGGCGAATCGCATTCCGAGGGTGTGCACCGACTTCGCCGGCTGAAGGAACAGCGCGCCTTCGATGCCGTCGCGACCAAGCAGACCCCGCGCCCGCGATCGGCCGGAGTCGGCCACTTCCAACGTGGCCAGCACCTCGCCATCGCGAGTGAGCCACGGCATCAGACGTTGAACCGGATTTCGAGGGTGTCGCCGTCCTGCACCTCATAGTCCTTGCCCTCGACCCGCAACTTGCCGACGTCCTTGGCCTTGTTCCAGGAACCGAGTTCGAGCAGCTCGTCCCAGCGAATCACTTCGGCGCGGATGAACCCTCGCTGCAGGTCGGAGTGGATCACGCCCGCGCACTCGGGCGCCTTGGCCCCAGCGCGGAACGTCCACGCACGCGACTCCTTGTCGCCGGTGGTGAGAAACGTGCGCAGCCCCAGCAGGTGGTACGCGGCGCGCGCGACACGGGGCAGCACCCCTTCGCCGAGTCCGAGACCTTCGAGGAGCTCGGCCCGTTCGTCGTCGGCGAGCTGGGCCGCTTCTGCTTCGAGCTGCACGCAGACCCCCAGCACCTCCGCGGCGTCGCCGAGGTGGTCGATGACTGGTTGCACGACGCTGTCGTCGCCGATCTGGTCCTCGCCGAGGTTGACCACCGCCAGCACCGGCTTGGTCGTCAGCAAGAAGAACGGCTTCAGCGTCTCGCGTCGTTCGGCCGACATGCTGGCTTGATAGAGCGGCGTGCCCTCCGACAACACGCCGATGGCCCACTCGAGCGCCGCGACTTCCGCCGCCGCGTTCGGCTCGGGCTTCACCCCTTTGGCCGCCTTCCTGCGGCGATCGATCTGCGATTCGGCGCTGGCCAGGTCGGCCAGCGTCAGTTCGAACTCCAAGGTGTGCAGGTCGTCGAGCGGATCGTTGCCGCCGACGACGTTGTCATCGGCGAAGGCTCGCAGCACGTAGAGGATGGCGTCGACCTCGCGGATGCCTCCGAGAAAGCGATTGCCGAGCCCCTCGCCTTGTGACGAGCCCCGTTGCAGCGCGGCGATGTCAACGAACTCCGCGGTGGCGTACACCACCTTCTTCGACGCGCTCATCGCCGCCAGCGCGTCGAGGCGAGGATCCGCGACGTGGGCCACACCCACGTGGGTCTCGGTGGTCGAGTAGGCGTGCGGGGCGACGACCGCCGAGCCACCGGTGAGGGCGTTGAACAGTGCCGACTTCCCGGCGTTGGGTAGCCCTACCAGCCCGAACCGTTCCATCGCGAAGGACGAGCGTAGTCTCGACCCTCGATGGATCCGTCCGCCGCGCTCGACCGCATCATGTACCTGCTCGACCGCGAGCTCGCGCCTGCACCGAAGGTGAAGGCCTTCGCTCGAGCCCGCGATCTCGTCGACGAAATGGATCCCGACGAGCTTCAGAAGCTGCACCAAGAAGGGCGCCTGCAGGAGCTGCCGGGCATTGGCGAGAGCACCGGACGGGCGATCGCCGAGGCGCTCGAGGGCAAGGTGCCCGCGTATCTGGCCAAGCTCGAGGAGACCAGCGCCATTCCACTCGGCGAGGGCGCGAAGATCCGGGCGGCACTGAAGGGCGACTGTCACACGCACTCACACTGGTCCGACGGCGGGGCGCCGATCGAGGTGATGGCCAAGGCCGCCCAAGCCCTGGGCCACGAGTACCTCGTGATGACCGATCACTCCGCCCGGCTGACGATCGCTCACGGCTTGTCCGCCGAGCGGCTGCGCGAGCAGCTCGACGAGATCAAACGCCTCAACGGGGAGCTCGCTCCGTTCCGCATCCTCACCGGCATGGAAGTCGACATCCTCGAAGACGGCACCCTCGACATGACCGACGAGATGCTGGCCGAGCTCGACGTGGTGGTGGCCAGCGTGCACTCGAAGCTCAGCATGGAGCGCACGGAGATGACGCGGCGCATGGTGCTGGCGATGGCCAGCCCCCACACCGACATCCTGGGGCACTGCACGGGCCGCAAAGTCGTCGGGCGAGGAAGGCCTCAGAGCAAGTTCGACCCCGAACTCGTGTTCGCGGCATGCGCTCGCTTCGACAAGGCCGTGGAGATCAATTGCCGGCCCGAGCGCCAAGACCCGCCCGAGGATCTGTTGCAGATGGCGCTGGAGTGGGGCTGCAAGGTCTCGATCGACACCGACGCGCACGCGCCAGGCCAACTCGAGTGGCAGCCCTACGGCTGCGACAAGGCCGCCCGCCTCGGCATCGAGACCGACGACATCGTGAACACGATGGCCGCCGACGATCTCGTCGCTTGGGCCAGTTCGCACCCGAGCGACTGACCGTTCTGGCGTCGTTTGACCACCGCATGGGGGGTTGCCCGACGCAAGATCGTTTAGGGTGGCGCCCCTGATGTCCAAGAAGACGGCGAAGCGCAAGAACAAGGCCCGCAAGAACAAGGCCAATCACGGGACCAAGCCCAACGCGGGCCGCGGCTGATTGACCGACGTCGTTCACGGGGTCGAGGTCTCCGACCCCTATCGCTGGCTCGAGGACGGCAGCTCACCCGAGACCATCGCGTGGGCCGCGGAGCAGAACGCCCGCACACGTACCGCGCTCGACGCGATCCCGTCGAGACCACGTCTGCATGCTCGCCTGACCGAGCTCTTCCGCGCCGGCACCTCGGGCGCGCCGCGCATCGAAGGGGGCCGACTCTTCTCGCTCGACCGCTGGGGTGAGTACGACCAAGCGGTCTTGTGTGTACGGCCGCTCGACGGTCCGGGCGCGGGCGACGCGACCGTGGTCATCGATCCCGCCGTGCTGCTCGGCGACGCAACCGGTGCGATCGACTGGTTCCATCCGTCACGCGACGGGCAGCTCGTCGCCTACGGGACTTCAGCGTCGGGTGACGAACGTTCGACGTTGCGGATCATCGACACTCGCACGGGAGAGCACCTGCCCGACGCGATCCCCCACACCCGCGCGGCATCCGTCGGCTGGCTGCCAGACGCGTCCGCGTTCGCGTACACGCGCTACTCGACGGGCGGCGACTACGACCGTCACGTCTTCTGGCACGTGCTGGGAACGCCGTGGACCGAAGACACGGTGCTGTTCGACGACCTTCCGGACTCGACCGCCTGGCCGGACGTGTCCGTGTCTCGCGATGGCCGCCTTGCGGTTGTGCACGTCGAGCTCGGATGGAGTCGCGTCGACGTGCACGTGATCGACGTCGCGAGCCGACAACGGCAAACGATCATCGAGGGGGTCGAGGCCGTCACGTGGCTCACCGTGGATGAACGTCGGAATCGGCTGGTCGGCTCCACGACGCTCGACGCCGACCGCGGGCGGGTGATCGCGGTGGCGCTCGACGACCTCGAGTGGACCACGCTCATCGAGGAGAGCGACTCGGTCATCGATGGGGTGTCGGTGGCGCGCGACTCGCTGCTCGTTTCGACGACCAAACGAGCGGTTTCGGCGCTCGACCGCTACGCGTCGGACGGCACGCACGTTGGGCCAATCGAGTTGCCCGAGCAAGGTTCGCTGGCGGGTGTTGCGACGAGCCGTGAGGCGGACCTGGCGGTGTTCGCGTTCACGGGCTTCGCTCGACCGTCGTCGCTGTTCCGCTGGACGCCTGACGCGGTGACACCGTGGAGCGACCTGCCGGGCCGGCCGGATCCGGCCGCGTACTCCGTGGAGCAACGCTCCTATCCGTCGACCGACGGCACGGAGATCGCGATGTTCATCGTCTCGCGGTCCGACGACGACGGCTCCGGGACCCGCCGAACGATCCTGTACGGGTACGGCGGCTTCGCCATCACCATGTCGCCGGCGTACAACCCGATCATCGCCGCGTTCGTAGAGGGCGGGGGCCGGTACGCGGTGGCGTGTATCCGGGGCGGTGCCGAGGAAGGCGAGGCGTGGCATCGCGCCGGCATGCGCGAGCACAAGCAGCAGGTGTTCGACGACTTCCACGCCGCGGGCGACTGGTTGGTGGCCAACGCCGTCACGACGCGCGAGCAACTCGCCATACGCGGCGGATCGAACGGCGGTCTGCTCGTTGGTGCCGCGATCACGCAGCGCCCCGATCTGTGCCGGGCAGCCATCTGCGCGGTGCCGCTGCTCGACATGATCCGCTACCACCACTTCCTCATCGCCAAGCTCTGGATCCCGGAGTACGGCGACCCAGACATCCCCGAGGAGTTCGAGTGGCTCTACGCCTACTCGCCGTATCACCACGTGGTCGAGGGCACGTGCTACCCCGCGACGCTCATCGAGACCGGTGAGGAGGACAGCCGCGTCGACCCCGCGCACGCCCGCAAGTTCGCGGCGCGGCTACAAGCGGCGACGGCGTGCGGGGATGAGCATCCGATCCTCGTGCGCATCGAGTCCAAGGCGGGACACGGTCAAGGCAAGCCAGCGTCCCGCCAAGCCGACGAAGCCGCCGACGTGCTCGCATTCCTCGACTGGCAACTCGCCCCTTGAGCTTTTCCCCTTCAAAACGACACATTCATGTGTCGTTTTGAAGGGGAAAACGGTGAGGTGCGCCTATCCGCCGAAGGGCCAGGGATCCGGGCGGAGCCCCACCGCGATCGCGGCCGTCAACGCCGCCACAATCCACACCGTCAGTCCGAACGACGTGAGCATGCCATTGTCGAGCGACAGAGCGAGCGCACGATCACCGACCACCGCCGCACGGAACCGCACGCGGTCGCGAAACACGGGTACGGCCAACACCACCGCGGCCGCCGCACCACCGAGGCGCAACACCCACGATTGCGCAGTGAAGGTCGACATGACACTGTCGAGGAGCAACGCGACGGCAACCGCGACGCCCGCGATCAAGAGCGCAGGAACGCCCGAGTAGCACACCTTGCCGAGATTGCGGACGAACCTCATCGGCAGGTACGGCGGTAGGGCCGCTCGGTGACGCCAGTGCAGGCGATCGCCGATGCGCCGCATGCGTACGAAGATCGTTGCATCGCCTGCGGTGGCTACGGCGGGGAGGATGACGAGCGCGAGCACCGCGAACGCGACGACTGGCACGATCGCGCCGAACGCGGCCACGGTCGCGATGGCCGGACCAATCACCTTCGCCCGTCCAGGCACCCGCGCCGGTGGCGGCTGCAATGGAGCGGGCGGCGGAGGCAACGACGCTGGAGCGGTGAAGGTTGGCCGCGTCGGTTCTGAGCGCGTCGCGGCCGGCGCGCCCACGCCGAGACGCCCAAGGAATTCATCGACCGTGCGCGGCCGATGATCGGCGTCGAGCTCGAGGCCATCGAGCACCGCGTCGCTCGCGAGCTTCGACACCGCGGGATTCAACTCACGCGGCGCGACGAAGGCAGTGCCGCGACGTTGACCCCCCAACGGCACGGGTGCGCGGCCGGTCAGCGCGCAGTACAGCGTTGCGGCCAGGCCGAACACATCAGTCGGTGGACCGCAGCGTCCTTCGTGGGCGTACTGCTCGGGTGCGGCATAGCCGGGCGTGAGGATGCGCGTCAGCGGCGTCGTCGCGTCGCCCGCAAACTCGCGAGCGAGGCCGAAGTCGATCAGCACGACCCGCCCTTCGGGCGTGAGCACTACGTTGCTCGGATTGAGATCGCGGTGTAGCACGCCTGCGCCATGGACGACGCTCAAGGCTTCACCGCAACGGGCTGCAACCTCGAGCACCTGTGTCTCGGCCAATGGGCCACCGCTCGCCACGAGCATTTGATGCAGCGTGCGCCCGTGGAGCAACTCCATCACGAGGTACGCGGTGCCCGCTTCCTCGAACACCTCGTAGATGCGCACCACGCCCGTGTGAGAGAACCGGGCAAGCACCGCGGCCTCGCGGAGGAAGCGCTCCTTCGCGGAGGCGAAGGCCTCGGCCTCGTGCGGCGGCGGGACGAGAACGCCCCCGACGCGGGTCGCGCCGCCGAAACACAGCTCCTTCACCGCCACCTCACGGTGGAGCCGGCGGTCGCCGGCCGCATAGGTGATGCCGAAACCACCACGGCCGAGCACCCGTCGAATCTCGAAGCGACCGTCTTGCCGCGTCGCGCCGAACGGCAGCTCGGTGGAGACAGCAGAGGTGGGCACGGGCGCGGTCTCACTCATCGGCGCAACGCGTGCAAGGGTAGGCGCCGCATGACCGGTCCGACCATCAATGCCCTCGTGATCGCCGATCCGCCCGAGGCCTGGACCGGCGCGGGTTTCACCGTCGATGACGACGGCACATGCGTCGTCGGCCAGGTTCGACTGCAGCTCGTCGGGCGTTCCGGCGACCGCAAACGCATCCTCTCGTGGTGTCTACGCGGTGTGGCGAGCGACATCGAATCGATCGACGGGCTCGCCACCACCACATCTGACGAGCCGATGCCCGAACCGGTTACGCACGCCAACGGAGCCGAGCTGATCGACCACCTCGTGATCATGTCGCCCGACGTCGACCGGACGATCGCCGCGCTCAACCGCTCCGGTCTCGACACGCTGCGAACGCGCCACGTCGATCCTGAGCAATACGGGTTCGAGGCCCGCCAGACGTTCTTCCGCCTGGGCGAGGTGATCCTCGAGCTGATCGGACCGAACGAGCCGAAAGGTGACGGTCCCGCGGCGTTCTTCGGGTTGGCCTACACGGTCCGCGACATCGACGCGCTACCGGAGCTGTATGGCGAGCATCTCGGGCGGGTGAAGGACGCGGTGCAACCGGGACGACGCATCACCACCCTGCGTCACAAGGAGGTCGGCTTGTCGGTCGCCACCGCCTTCATGTCGCCGTAACGGCGGTCAGGGCGGATGACCCGGGTGGAAGTCGCGCACGGCTTGGAAGCCGAGCTGCCGTAGCGGGTGCTCGTGCTGCACGTCGGCCAGGTCGACGATGAAGCAACGATGGTCGGAATCGTCATCGAGGGTGTCGACCACGTTGCCGACGAATCGGTTGCGGATTCGATCGAGCAACGGAACGCCGCTCGGACCCTCCGTCCAATCACACAAACTGAACTTGTCGACCTCGTCACCGGTGGCCTCACCGAAGAGCTCAGCGAGGTCGCAATCGTCGGCAGAGGGAAAATGAACTGCGAGCACCGATGCACGGAGCGCCACGCGGTGGGTGTGATTGGCCCTCGAGATCCACACGGCCCAGCGGACGGGGTCGATGCTGCACTGGGTATGGAACCCGACGAGGCATCCGGAACGCTGGCCGTCGGCCACGGTGGTGACGATGACCATCGGGTAGTCGAGCTCACTCGTCAGCTTGTCCATCAGGGCCGAATGTACGGGGCAGGTAACCTCCCGCGGAACATGCTCGACCACGTCTTCACCGATGCCATCGGTGCGTTGCGCGACACATTCGAGAATGCGTTGCTCGAGCGGCAGGCGTTCGAAGAGCGTTTCCAGGCCGACGTCCTGCTCGGCGACCTGACGTGGGAGACCAGCTACGGCCTTCCCGGAGAAGGGAGCCCTCCCCGAGTCCGGGCGGACATCACGCTGGACTGGCCGACATGGGCCCAGACGGCGTACCGGTCGTGGTACATCGGCGAACCGCTCGAGGAAGGCCCCCGAATCGAGATCGAGATCGTGCTCCGTATCCAGCGGATGGCGCAGCCGCCCGAGGCATCTGCGCTCCTGGCCGTGCTGCCCGAGCAGAGCCCCCTGATCGGAGTCGAGCGGCTCGAGCGCACTGGTCCGACGATCGAGGCGATCTACGGCCACGACCTCACCGAGGCGGAGTACGCCATCGAGGTCAGCTACGAGGGCAGCTACGAGCTCGACGAGGACACGTTGAAGGACGGCTCCGTGCTCGACCTCCATTTCGGGGCAATGGGTGGTTGGATCTCGTCGACACTCGTGAAGCTCGGTGACTTGAAGTTCGAGTTCCTGCCCCCAGACCCGGATGAAGAGGAGTGAGCGATCCTGAGGTTCTTGCGAAGGGCTACCAACTGGTGGAAGGGCCGCGCGCCGACGGCGAAGGCGGCGTGTACTTCACCGATGCCCTCGGCGGGGGTGTGTACCGGTGGAGCGCGGACGGCGTCGAGACGATCGTGCCCAAACGCAGAGGGGTCGGTGGGTTGGCGTTGCACGCGGACGGTGGTGTCGTTGTGTCGGGCCGCGACGTCACACACGTCTCTCCCGACGGCACGAATCGGCTGTTGTTCGCCGCGCCAGAGGGCGTGACGGGGTTCAACGACATCTGCGCGACGAGTAATGGCTCCATCCTCGCGGGAGGATTGCGCTTCATGCCGTTCACCGGCGAGAAGCCCGTACCCGGAGCCTTCTGGCACGTCACCGCCCCCGAGTCGGGCGAGCCGGTGCTCGAAGACGTCGAATGGCCCAACGGCGTCGGCGATGCCGGCGACGGCATTTGGTGCTTCTGCGACTACAGCCGAGGCCGCGTCACGATCGTCAACGGCGACGATCGCCGGCAGATCACGACGCCGAGCGGCGAAGCCGACGGGCTCGCCTTCGACATCGACGGCGGCGTGTGGGTTGCGCAGCCGCGCGCGCAGTCACTGGTTCGCCTCATGCTCGAAGACGGCACGGTCGACCAGACCATCGAGTTACAAGGAGTGCAGCCCGCGAGCCTCGCGTTCGACGGCGACGCGCTGTACGTGACAACCATCGCCAACGACACGCGCTCGGGTGAGTTGCTGCGCATGCGTGCACCCATTCCCGGCCGGCGTCATCACCACGCAATCATCTGAGGAGCAAGAAATGGCTGAAGTAGTGCTCG
>JBEEGD010000190.1:0-2775 GCA_041166685.1 Acidimicrobiaceae bacterium
GCACGTTGCCCGCGGCGATGTCGGCGATTTGCTCCGCAGTGATCGCCAGCGCGTCGGCGAGGTTGTCCTCCCGCGTACCGAGGTAGACGCCGATCTGCCCCGTGTCGGTGTACTGCGAGATGAACGAATAGACCGCATAGGCCATCCCCCGCTTCTCGCGAATCTCCTGGAAGAGCCGCGAGGACGCCGAGCCACCGAGGATCGCGTCGAGGAGTGAGGCGGCGAAGCGCCGCCGGTCCGAACGCGAGATGCCGGGCGCCCCGAGGCAGACGTGGTACTGCTCGGTGTCCTTGCGCTGGAAGCGCAGGCGCGGGGGCGGAGCCTGGACGAGCGGGGGTCGCACGTTCGGCCGGTTCCCGTTGCCCGTCTTCCGGCGCTCCAATGCGGCCACGACGAGCTCCACGACCTGGTCGTGCTCGATGTTGCCGGCCGCTGCGACCACGATGTTCCCGGGGACGTACATCTCCGAGTGGTACCGCGCGAGCGCATCCCTCGGAATCGTTGAGATCACCTCCGCCGTGCCGATCACCGGCCGGCCGAGTGGATGGTCGGCGAACACGGCGTCCGTGATCAGATCGTGCACGAGCTCCTGCGGGGCGTCCTCGTACATAGCGATCTCCTCGAGCACGACCTCGCGCTCGGAATCGAGCTCCGCGAACGCCGGCGCGAACACCATGTCGCCCATCACGTCCATCGCCGTCTGGAGATGGTGATCCGGAATCCGCCCGTACAGCAGCGTGTGCTCGCGTGATGTTGCGGCGTTCAGCTCGCCGCCCAACCCGTCGAAGATCTCGGCGATCTGCAGCGCGCTGAAGCGCTCGGTTCCCTTGAAGAGCAGATGCTCGATGAAGTGCGTGACGCCGGCTTCCGTCGGCTGCTCGTCGCGGGAGCCGGCGCCGATCCAGTAGCCGACGGCGGCCGACCGGACGTGGTCGAGCCGCTCGGAGATGACGCGTTCTCCGGAATCGAGCTCGGTGAGCCTCCAGTCCTGCACGCCGTGATGGTAGTGGTCGTGGGGTTCGAGTCGAACCCAACCAGGTTGGTGTCCGGCGGAGACGCCTCAAACACGAACCTTTTCCCTTCGGGCAACCAGGTTCGAGAGGGTCAGCGCACGTCGTCTGGGAGCAGCGACCAGACGATGGCGTCGACCCGCCGGCCGTGGAGCCAGATCGACTTTCGTTCGGTTCCCTCTCGCTGGAATCCGCACCGCTGCGCAAGCCGCTGCGACGCCTCGTTGTCCGGATGAGTGCGCAGCTCGAGCCGGCCCGCACCCTCCTCGAACATCGCGTCACAGAGGAGGCTGACGGCGCGTGTCATCAGGCCGCGGCCTCGTCCCGCCGCTCCGGCGAGGTACGCGATCTCGTAGTTGTCGCGGTGGCGACGGGACGCGATCACTGCGCCGAGTGGCTCGTCGCCACCTCGCTCGGTGACCGAGTAGTCGAACCGCTCGCCGGTCGAGCGTCCGTCGCGCACGACCCGCAGCAGCGAGTCGAAGTCGTGGTCGCCGGGCTCGCGCGGGACGTTCAGCCACTCCCGGACCAGTGGATCGCGCATCGTCGAAAGCACAACGGCGCGGTCGTCCTCCCGGAACTGCCGGAGAACGACCACGCCGTCGGTGATCGTGTCGGGCGGCTGCACGCCGCCGACGCTACTCCGAGCGCGACCCTTCGCGCTCACGGCGCGGGCCGCCCCGGCCGCCGCCGCGGTTACGGTCGCCATCGCGACGCGGACGATCCTCACGCGGTTCGCGCGGCGGGGCATCCTTCGCCCGCTCGACGAGCTCCTCGGGAGAGACCATCTTGTCGCCCTCGTGCTTCTGGACGAGCTTCAGGCCGATGCGCCCACGGGCCTTGTCGACTTCCTGCACGACCACGTCGAGTGTGTCGCCGCGTGCGATCACGTCTTCGATGTGGTTGACACGGCCAGGCCCCACGTTCGAGACATGGAGCAGTCCGTCCGTGCCCTTCTTCAGCTCGACGAACGCGCCGAAGTCGGTGGTCTTGACCACGCGGCCGGTGTACGTGTCGCCGACCTCGGGCTCCTTGGTCAGGTTCCGGATCGCCTCGATGGCGGCGTCACCCTTGGTGCCTTCGGTTGCGTACACGAGGATCGTCCCGTCTTCCTCGATGTCGATCTGCACGTCGAACTCGGACTCGAGCGAGCGAATTGTCTCGCCGCCCTTGCCGATCACCATGCCGATGAACTCGGGGTTGATCTGGATCGAGGAGATCCGCGGTGCATGCTCGGCCAACGCCTCGCGCGGTGCCGAGATCGCAGACTCCATCGCACCGAGGATCGCCACGCGGGCGTCCTTTGCCTGGGCCAGTGCCCGCTCCATGATCTCGCGGCTGACGCCGGTGATCTTGATGTCCATCTGGAGCGCGGTGATGCCCTCACGTGTGCCGGCGACCTTGAAGTCCATGTCGCCCAGGTGATCCTCAGCGCCCTGGATGTCGGTGAGGATCTCGTACTCGTCGCCTTCCTTGACGAGACCCATCGCGATGCCCGAGACCGGAGCTGAGATCGGCACGCCGGCGTCCATGAGCGCGAGTGTCGAACCGCACACCGAGCCCATCGACGACGAGCCGTTCGACTCGAGCGTCTCGGAGACGATGCGAATCGTGTAGGGGAAGTCCTCCGCGGGCGGAATGACCGCCTCGAGTGCGCGCTGCGCGAGTGCGCCGTGGCCGATGTCGCGGCGCTTCGGCGAGCCCATGCGGCCCGTCTCGCCCACCGAGTAGGGCGGGAAGTTGTAGTGGTGCATGAACCGGCGAT